>CAYTOM010000009.1:0-12650 GCA_964439335.1 uncultured Peptococcaceae bacterium
CATAAAAATACAAATCACTGCTGTCAGTCACTGATTTGACATATTCAGCCATAGCGCCATCAGTCAATGGACCGGTCGCAATAATGCGCACTCCATCGTCCCATACCTGCTCTACTTCCTCATAATGCACCCTAATTAACGGATGATTAGTCACTCTGTCGGTGATTTCGCGGGCAAAGCCCTCTCTATCCACCGCCAATGCTCCCCCTGCCGGTAAACGATTATGGTCAGCGCAGGACATAATCAGCGAATCCATGCGACGCATTTCCTCTTTGAGCAAGCCGACAGCATTTTCGATATTATCAGCACGCAAGGAATTGCTGCACACTAATTCGCCAAACAATCCGCTTTTATGCGCGCAGGTTTGCTTTTGCGGGCGCATCTCGTACAAATCTACCGCTATGCCACGCTTGGCTAATTGCCAAGCAGCCTCACTGCCTGCCAATCCGGCACCGATTATCTGCACACTGTCTCTCATTCTTGCTCACCGACTTTCTTTTTATAGTTACATTCCTCATTACTGCAAATTAAAAATTTGCCTTGTTTAGTGCCTTTTTGCACCATATATGAGCCACATTGGGGGCATTTTTCCGCTACCGGCATATCCCAACTGCTAAAATCACATTCCGGATAATTGCTGCATCCGTAAAATACTCTGCCCTTTTTACTACGGCGATTGACGATTTCCCCATCGCATTTCGGACAGGGCACGCCTATTTTTTCTAGCAATGGTTTCGCATTGACGCACTCCGGATAGCCGGGGCAAGCCAAAAATTTGCCATGTTTACCCATTTTGATGACCATATTGCGACCGCATTTTTCACAAATGACCTCGGTCACTTCGTCCTCGATCTTCATCTGCCCGATTTCGTCCTCAGCACGAGCTAATTCTTGGGCAAATGGTGGATAAAATCCGCCTAAAACCGCTTTCCAGGACATTTTGCCCTCTTCGACCTCATCTAATTGGCTTTCCAATTTAGCCGTAAATTTGACATTGACGATATCGGGAAAATACTCGTCAAGCATCTCGACTACGATATTGCCTAGCTCTGTCGGACAAAACTGCTTATTTTCTTTGGTCACATAATTGCGTGACGATAATGTATCAATAATCGGGGCATAGGTACTCGGGCGACCTACGCCATTTTCCTCTAAAGTTTTAATCAAGGTCGCCTCGGTATAGCGTGGCGGTGCTTGGGTAAAATGCTGCTTAGGATTATCCTTTTGATGCTTCAAAATTTCGCCCTCAGCAACCTGCGCCATCATTTTAGCGTCTTCTTCCTTATCATCACGCCCTTCTTCGTAGACTTCTAAAAAGCCTTTAAAGGTGACGATTGCTCCATTGGCGCTAAATTCATAATCTCCGGCTTTAATCACTGCCGAAGTTTGCTTGATTTTAGCCGATGCCATCTGGCTAGCCAAAAAACGCGCCCAAATCAAGCGATACAGCTTATACTCATCATTGGACAAATACTCCTTGATGCTTTCCGGAGTACGATTGATATCCGTCGGGCGAATCGCTTCATGGGCATTTTGAGCATTATTTTTATTTTTATACTGACGCACTGTAGGCGGTAAATAGTCACGACCATAATTGCTTTCGATATACTTTTGGGCTTCAGCCTGGGCTACTTCGGCAATACGCGTCGAATCGGTACGCATATAGGTAATCAAGCCATGGTTACCGCTACGCCCCAAGGAAATACCCTCGTACAAACTCTGGGCAGCTCGCATCGTGCGTCTGGCGGTAAAGCCTAATTTGCGTGATGCCTCCTGCTGCAAGGTAGAGGTGATAAACGGTGCCGCCGGATTACGCAATTTATCCTGCATTTTCACGCCTACTACCTGATACTCCGCACCTTTTAAAGCGGACAAAACACGATCCATTTCTTCCTTAGAGGAAATTTCTATTTTTTTATTTTGATATTTATTTAATTTCGCAGTTAGCTTTTCTTTATTTTCCGTCTGAAAGGTACTATCTAATGTCCAATATTCTTTGGGCTCAAAAGCATTGATTTCTTCCTCACGCTCACAAATCAATCGCAAGACTGCGGATTGTACTCGACCGGCACTCAAGCCTTTTTTTACTTTGCGCCACAAAAGCGGACTTAATTGATAGCCTACCAATCTATCCAAAGCACGCCGAGCTTGCTGAGCATCGACCAAATCAGCATTGATCTGCCGCGGAGCTTTGACCGCGCTTTTGACGGCATCTTTGGTGATTTCATTAAAAGTAATTCGACATTCCGAATCTTTATCCAGCTTTAAAATCTCCTGCAAATGCCACGCTATCGCTTCACCCTCGCGGTCAGGGTCAGATGCCAAAAGTATTTTATCGGCTTTTGCTGCTTTTTTGCGTAAATCCTTGATCAAATCGCCCTTACCGCGAATCGTGATATATTTCATCGCAAAATCATTTTCGATATCTACACCAAACTGACTTTTGGGCAAATCGCGCACATGCCCCAAAGATGCTGCTACTTCATAATTTTTACCTAATATTTTACCGATTGTCTTTGCCTTAGCCGGCGACTCGACAATCACCAATGTTTTAGTCAATCTTTACACCTCAACCTAATCTCATATATTTTCTACCTGCCAGCTGCTTGATAAGCCCAGCTATTTCTAATAAACTCAAAGCATTCATCAATCGTGGGACAGCCATCTTGGTCAAATATCCCAATTCATCAATATCTATCGGCTCTGCCGTAATATATTTTAAGACCTCCTGCTCATCAGCGGATAATTCCAGCTCCTCCGGCGGCGTACTTTCCGGCTCTTTGGCATTTTCTACGCCAAATTCATCTAAAATATCCTCGACTGTAGCTACTAATTTAGCCCCATCGCGCAATAAATTATGGCAACCGACCGAAGTATCCGCAAAAATTGAGCCCGGTACGGCAAAGACCTCCTTGCCCTGCTCCAAAGCTAATTCCGCACTGATCAAAGCCCCGCTTTTTACACCTGCCTCTACTACTACCAGCCCATCAGCCAAACCGCTGATGATGCGATTGCGTAAAGGAAAATGCCATTTCAAGGGCTTCGCACTTAACGGAAATTCGGACAAAAGAACTCCATTGGGATGAGACAAAATATCATTTGCCAGCTGTCGGTTTTCCGGCGGATAGATTTTATCCACACCTGTGCCTAAAACCGCTATCGTCCCACCGGACATTTCCAAAGCTCCGGCATGAGCCGCAGCATCTATCCCCCGAGCCAAGCCACTGATTACTTTGACACCGTTTAAGCTCAAACTTTTTGCCAACTCAAATGCCGCTTTTTTGCCATATTCACTGCAAGTACGACTGCCGACCATCGCAATGTGCAAATCTTTCTCATCAAGCTCTGCACCTATCAGATATAAAAAAGGTGGAGGATTGTCAATATTACGCAAATAAATGGGGTAATTATCGTCATAAAAGCCCACCATTCTAATATTTCGTTTGAGTATATACTCAGCAGTTTTATTTACATCTGATTCGCGCACTAAAGCTACCAAGCGAGCTATCGTATCATCACCTAATGCAGGCAGCTTGCTTTTCCAAGCCGCAAATGATAATTCCAATAGCTCCTCAGCATCAGCTTGCTCCTGTAAAAGTGCTAATATGTGACGATTATTACCATCACCAAAGGCATTATGCAGTATTGCCCACTGAGCCTCTCCATTTTTACACACCTGCCAATATTTTATGCATTATTTTTTTCATCTAAATAAGTCAAGCAGATATCGTTTAATTTACATTGCTCGCACAAAGGATTGCGTGCCTTACAGACTAATCTACCATGCCAGATAAGCCAGTGATGAGCCGCTGACCAGTTTCTCTCAGGAATTAATGCACACAATTGCTCCTCGGCACATTCCACATTAGCACAATCCACTAGCTTTAGCCTATTAGACACCCGAAATACATGGGTATCTACCGCCAAAGCCGGTATATCAAAGGCATTGCTCAAGACGACATTAGCGGTCTTGCGCCCGACCCCCGGTAATTCGACTAGTTTTTCGCGATTTGCCGGCACTGCGCCGTCATATTTCTCGACTAATATTCGGCTGGCAGCGACAATATTTTTGCTTTTATTTTTATACAAGCCGATGCTTTTTATTTCCTCTGCCAATTCATCCGGAGATAATTGTGCCATAGCCCGAGCATCGGGATATTTTTTAAATAATTCCTGCGTTACCTTATTCACCTGCTTATCGGTCGCTTGGGCTGATAAAATCGTCGCTACCAACAGCTCATACGGATTATGAAATCTCAACGCCGTACCGAAATTTTTATAAGTATCCTCCAGTCGTTCAAGCACCAACGCTTGGTTTTCCGTCATAAATTTCACCTTTTTCTCCAACATAATAAATATTGTGAAAATTCTACTCCTTAAAAAGAGTCAAATTGCGACTCTTTTACAGCTCACACAATCTTTCTAAAGCATTTTTAGCAATCATGACCTCGCCATGCTCTGATAAAAAATCATGCACTAATTGCATTTCGACGCCATACTCATCTAAATAGCCGTAAACTGTGCTTTCCGTCGGAGGCGTCTGCGGAAAATACAAATAATACTTACCACTATAGCGATACAACGCACTATCATCATGAATTTCCGGCAAGGCATAGGCTAAATTGATGACTTCCTCCAAATCATCAAATCTATAGATGACATCATCAATTATTTCTGCCTCTTCTTCGCTTTCGTCAACTATCTCACCTAAAATTTTGTTGCTTAAATTAGCTAATTCGCGCTCTAAATCCTCGCGGAAATTGCCGTCTACTTTCGTCACAGTAATCAAGATACTCTCAGCCGTCAGCGGAAATGCTTCAATCATCAGTTGAGCGTTATTTCCTACCTCAAAGCCACACTCCTCATAAGCCTCATCTAAAATATCCTGAAAAATTTTCTGCGCCTGGGGATTTGAGGGAAGCAAATCCCATTTCGCAATATTGCGCTTGCTTAAATCCTCTTTATTTAAAATAATTTGCAATTTATTATCATCAAGTCGGTTAAATTTCATTATTCACACCTCCTATAAGGCTTTCATCTTAGTATATTCAAAAACAATCAGCTTAGCTATATTTATTCGTTTTTACTTTCCTTAATAATATATGCTTTAATCGGCAATTTGCTATTTTTACAGTAATAGCATACCGCAATTTGCAAATTTTAGCAAGATTTTTCTTGCATAATTTTGTCTAAAAAGCTAAAATATTTATAAATATTTTTTCAATTCACTCACTAAGGAGTTTTTTATATGTATCCCTCTAAATCTATGCTCACTAAAATAAAGCAAGCTATCAATCATTATCAAATGCTGGCTAATGATGATTTTGTAGCTGTCGGACTATCCGGCGGTAAAGACAGCGCAGGATTGTTATATCTCCTGCACGAATTAAAACTGCACTCTCATCTCGATTTCGAGCTTTGTGCTATTCATTTAGACTACGGCTGGGAAAGCCCCACAGAGATAGATTTACTAAAAGATTTCGCGCTTAGTTTAAATATTCCCTGCTATATCGAAAAAATTAATTATCCCCAAGAAGACTATACCATCAACTGCTCTATCTGCTCTCGTGTGCGCCGTGGAGCATTAATCCAAAAGGCTAGTGCTTTAGGAGCAAATAAGCTGGCTTTAGGTCATCATTTAGATGATGCCGTCCAGACTACCCTTTTAAATCTCACCGATGGCGGTCGTTTTCGCTCGTTTAAGCCCACTATTTATTATCAAAAGCAAAATTTGACCTTGATACGCCCTCTGATTTACCTGCGCGAAAGCTCACTCCAAGCCCTATGTACGCAGGAAAATTTGCCCGTTATCCCCAGCCATTGCCCCATTGGCAGCTGCACCAACCGTACCAATGTCTCCAAGCTATTAGCCATTTTGGAGGAAAGCAATCCGCAAATCACAGAAAAAATCCTCCATGCCCTTGAGCATTTAGAGCCGGAGGATGCTTGGCTTAAATAATATCACTAAAAGGCAGATGCGGTATGGCATTTAAATCCAATCCGGCATAATCTCCCCTGATAGCTTTGTAATACGCCGCCGCACCAATCATGGCAGCATTATCGGTGCAATATTCCATCGGCGGAAAATACAGCTTTTTGCCGGCTTTGGCACATGCCTCGCCCAAGCTCGCTCTTAAACCGCTATTAGCCGCGACACCACCGGCTAGCAAAATCGTATCCATCTGATATTCCTCTGCCGCTCGCATGGTTTTGCCCACCAAAACCTCAACAACCGAGGCTTGAAAAGCCGCTGCCACATCAGCCGGGATAATTTCCGCATTCATCATCTTTTGCTTGTTCAAATAATTGAGCACTGCTGATTTTAAACCGCTAAAGCTAAAATCATAGCTGCCCTCCTCTAACCACACCCGTGGCAGTGGGACATTGTGCGCATTGCCCTCTGGCGCCAGTTTATCAATAATCGGTCCTCCCGGATAGGCTAAGCCCATCGCTCTAGCTACCTTGTCAAATGCTTCGCCTACCGCATCATCACGAGTCTGCCCTAACGATACATATTGACCATGCTCCTTAATCAGCACGATATTCGTATGCCCTCCGGAAACCACTAAGCACAGCATCGGTGGTTTAAGCTCCGGATGAGCCAAAAAATTGCCGTAAATATGCCCCTCGATATGATGCACTCCTATTAATGGCTTGCCTGCTCCAAAAGCAAGTGCTTTAGCCGCTGCAACTCCTACCAATAACGAGCCTACCAATCCCGGACCATAAGTCACCGCGACCGCACTGATTTCAGGCAAAGTCAGCCCTGCCTGCTCCAATGCTTCACTGATAACTACATTAATATACTCCATATGCTTGCGGCTGGCGACCTCCGGTACCACACCGCCGAATTTTTGATGAATAGCGATCTGCGTCGATACTACATTACTGAGCACTTCTCTACCGTTTTTTATAATTGCCGCCGCAGTTTCATCGCAACTGGATTCAATCGCTAAAATAATCTCATCATTCATTCGTTTCCACCTCTATATCATCTAATTCACGCCACATTATATAGGCATCTTCATTATTATCTGTATAATACCGCGGTCTGATCCCACTATCGATAAAGTCTAAAGCATGATATAGCCCAATCGCCGCCTTGTTAGAAACTCTGACCTCTAAAGTCACCCGAGCAGCACCATTAGCTTTTGCTAATTTTAACATACCCAGCAATAACTGCTTGCTCAATTTCTGCCCACGATACTCATGACTAATCGTCACTTTCGTAATATGCCCCTCGTCTAAAATACTCCAAAACCCACCATAACCGGCAATTTTGCTTTCGTCCCCAATTGGCACCAAAACGACATAAAACGCCAGCTGATTGTCCTTTAATTCTGACAAATAAGCAAAATCCGACCATCTATCGCGATATGCCTCCTGCTCAATTTTGGCGACTTGGGGCACATCGGCAGGCTCCATCATGCGCAAAATAAATTCACTCATAGCGCACTCTCCCCGGGATGCTTAGCTTCCCAATTCACCTGTGCCTCACATTTGCGGATATAAATCGGCAATGTCGTAAAAAGCTCAGCAAATTCATCCTTTTCTGCTTTTTGATATGCCACCATCGCTAAAGCCGCACCACGGCTTAAAAGTTTGTCCATCGGGGCAAATTTAGCCCTCTGAGCTAAATTATCCTGCAAAATATCCCTATAAACAGGCACTCCATCGCCTAAAAAGCAAATATTCTCACTACTTGTCTTTAAACTTTCAGCTAAATCAAGCGGTGCAATCGCCATATATTCCGACCGGCGCACCATTTTTTCTCCATCAAAACGATAAATTGCCGCATAGACCTCGTTTTTCTTGGCATTTAAAATAGGGCATACCAATCCCTCATAACCCCACATATTTTCCGCCAAGACATCTAAAGTAGGTACTGCAACCAATTTACAGCCACACCCTTGGGCTAATCCTTTGGCAGTTGCCATGCCAATGCGTAATCCCGTAAAAGAGCCCGGTCCCTGGCTCACCGCCACCGCCGTTACCTCCGAGATAGCTATATTACTTTGCTCCAGCACATGAGCGACCATCGGCATTAATTGCGTAGAATGCGTATTGCCGATATTCAGCATCTCCTCTGCCAAAAGCACCCCATCTTTTACCACTGCTACCGCCGCTACCGGCGTCGCACTATCAATGCTTAGTATAATCATATCCTGTCATCTCCTCGATGATTTTTTCATATTGCTTGCCTTGGGGCAGAAACTCTAAAACACGACCATTTTCGCTGTAAACAAACACTATCTCTAAATATTCCTCCGGCCATAGCGAGCGGATATTATTCGCCCATTCGACTACCGAGACACCCTCACCGTAAAAATACTCCTCATAGCCCAGATCATACATCTCCTCCTCATGCTCCAAGCGATAGACATCCATATGATACAACGGCAATTTCCCCTCCTCATATTCCTTGATAATCGTAAAGGTAGGGCTGGAAATATCCTCGTTTATGCCTAATCCTTGGGCTAACCCCTGGGTAAAGGTAGTTTTGCCACTGCCCAAATCCCCGTTTAAGGCTAAAAATGCTCCTGGAAATAAATACTGCGCCATGCGTTCGGCGATATATTGCAATTCATTAGCACTGCCAACTGCTATTTTTACCATCAATTTCACCTTTTTCTTTTCCTATAGTATACGCTCTATAATATCCCAAAATCGAAACATTTATCCTGCTTTTAGCTTAGTTTTAGCTTAATTTTATTCTACTTTTAAACCTTTAAAAAATGCCTCAAGGAAACCTTGAGGCATTCTGATAGTCAAAATCTAATCAAAATATCCATTTGTTAGCATAGCACATTTTAGACAATTTGTCCAGCAAAATAAGCACAAATGACGAAATATTTACTCTTAAAAGCCTGAAAATGTGCTTTTTTAATGCCAAGTATAATTTAAAAATATAGTTTTTGCATTATTTTTGTTGACCGCCAACCTTTTCTCATATATAATTACATTTGGCAATAAAACAAAGGAGTATGAACAATTATGAACTATGATATTATCATCATCGGGGCTGGACCCGGTGGCATTTTTACGGCTTATGAGCTCACCAAAGGCAACCCCAATTTAAAAATTGCGGTCTTTGAAGTCGGCAATCCCTTAGAAAAAAGACATTGCCCTATCGATGGCAAAAACATTAAATCCTGTGTCAACTGCCCAAGCTGTGCTATTATGAATGGCTTTGGCGGTGCCGGAGCCTTTTCTGATGGTAAATATAACATCACCAACCAATTCGGCGGTACCTTGCACGAATATATCGGCAAAAAACAAGCCTTGGATTTGATGTATTATGTCGATGAAATCAATACCGCCAATGGTGGTGCCGATACCAAGCTATACACCACCGCTAATACCGAAATCAAAAAATTATGCTTGCAAAACAAGCTCCACCTTTTAGATGCTTCGGTACGCCATTTAGGTACCGACAAAAACTATGTCGTTTTGGAAAATCTCTATTTACAGCTCAAAGACAAAGTTGATTTCTATTTCAACACCAGAGTTGATAAAGTAGAAAAATTAACTTCCGGCTACAGTGTCAATACCAAAGCAGGCTATTACACCTGCCAATATTGTGTCATCTCTGTCGGTCGTAGCGGCAGCAAATGGATGGAAAGCGTCTGCAAAGACCTCGCTATCCCGACCAAATCCAACCGCGTCGATATCGGTGTGCGTGTCGAATTGCCGGCAGAAATATTCTCTCATCTGACTGATGAATTATACGAAAGCAAAATCGTCTACCGCACCGAAAAATACGACGATTTAGTGCGTACATTCTGCATGAATCCCTACGGGGCAGTAGTTACCGAAAATACTAACGGCATCGTCACCGTTAACGGTCACAGCTACGAGGACCCTGCTAAGCATACCGAAAACACCAACTTTGCTCTGTTGGTATCCAAGCATTTCTCCAAGCCGTTTAATGACAGCACCGCCTATGCCGAAAGCATTGCTCGTTTGTCTAATATGCTCGGTGGTGGCGTCATGGTACAGCGCTTTGGTGATTTAATTCGTGGTCAGCGCAGTACCGATGCCCGTATCGAAGAGAGCTTTGTCACTCCTACTTTAAGCGCTACTCCCGGCGATTTGAGCTTGGTTATGCCTAAGCGCATTTTAGACGGCATCATTGAAATGATTTATGCCTTAGACAAAATAGCTCCCGGTACAGCTAATGATGATACCCTGCTTTACGGTGTCGAAGTCAAATTTTATAATATGGAAGTCGAAATCGACAGCGATTTGCAGACCTGCCACGATGGATTATATGTCATCGGTGACTGCTCCGGTGTCACTCATTCCCTCTCCCATGCCTCTGCCAGCGGTGTATATGTCGCTCGCAAGCTCTTGGAGCGCATCTAAAATACAAAAATTAAGCGATATTCTCACGAATATCGCTTTTTGTTTTATAAATTTTTAAGCAAGGTGTCCAAAAGACCACGCTTGATTTTTTTATTACTCTTGCGCCCATACGATTTACCAACTTCTTTTGTCACCGATTTAATCGCTGCATCAGCTATCTTATCAATACTCTTTTGAATAGCCTTTTGGCGCGCGATTTGTTGCTTTTCCTCTTCACGCAAACGGCGCTCCTCTTCTTTTTGCAAGCGCTTAGCCTCCTGCTCAGCTTCCTTGAGGCGTTGTTTTTCCAATTGCGCTTCAGCCTTTTCCCGAGCCTTTTGCTCCTCCAATTCCTTTTGCGCAATCTCCGCCTCTTCAGCGCGCTCTAATAAGACCTCATATGCCGAAATACGGTCAACTCCTGCACTGTAATATTTAAACAGCGGATTTTGCGTGACAGCATCCTGTCTTTCCTCAGGTGATATTGCCCCCATACGGCTTTGCGGTGGCAAAATTTTCGTTTGCTCCACTACCGTAGGGATACCTTTTTCATCTAGCACCGAGACTAATGCCTCACCGGTACCCATCTCTAACAAGCATTTTTCTGTATCAAGCAGCGGATTAGCCCGAAATGATTGCGCTGCTGCTTTGACCTTTTTTTGATCCGCCGGTGTATAAGCTCGCAACGCATGCTGAATTTTATTGCCCAGCTGCCCTAAAACCCCATCAGGAATATCTGCCGGTGACTGGGTGATAAAATATATACCTACACCTTTGGAGCGAATTAATTTTACCACCTGCTCGATACGCTCCTTTAATTCCTTGGGAGCATCATTAAAAAGCATATGCGCTTCGTCAAAGAAAAATACCAGTTTCGGTTTATCTAAATCTCCTGCTTCCGGGAGATTTTCAAAAAGCTCGGACATCATCCACAGCAAAAAAGTGCCGTACATCGTCGGATTATTAATCAGCTTTTCACAAGCTAAAACTTGAATATATCCTCGACCATTAGAGTCTGTTTTCAACCAATCATTAATATCTAACGCCGGCTCCCCGAAAAACAAATCTCCACCTTCGCTCTCTAAAGCAACCAACGAGCGCATAATAGCACCCAAACTTTGCTTGGTCATATAGCTATATTTCAGAGTGTATTCCTTGGTATTTTCACCGACATACTGAATCAATGCCTTTAAATCCTTGATATCGATCAAAAGCATATCCTCATCATCAGCTATTTTAAATAAAATCGTCAAAATATCGCTTTGTGTTTCATTAAGCCCTAATATTCTGCCTAATAATAACGGCCCCATATCCGATACCGTCGTCCGCAGATTGATACCGTTTTCGCCATAAATATCCCATATATTAGTCGGATAAGCATGAAAATCAAAATTTTTCTCCGCCAAGGAAAACTTTTCGATCCTTTTTGCCAAATTATCATTCAGCTCTCCGGGATACAGCATACCTGCCAAATCACCCTTAGCATCAGCCAAAAATACCGGCACGCCACAATCGCTAAACGATTCCGCCAAAACCTTTAAGGTTATCGTCTTGCCGGTACCGGTCGCTCCGGCAATTAAGCCATGACGATTAGCCATTTTCGGATAAATATAAATATCCTGCTCTCCTGCTTTACCTATCAAAATCTTGTCATTATAATACATCTGCTTTCCTCCTCGAGGTGTATTTATTATTATGCATTAAATTCATTATACAAAAACTCCTTATCCTTGTAAAGCCCCAATACACAAAAAGCACAGCTATTAAGCTGTGCTTTTCATCATTTTTCACCCCAATAAACCGTAGCAGCGCCAAATCCGACACCTTTATAGTCGCAATTTTTTAATCCTGCTGCTTCAAAATAGCTCTTTATCGTATCTTGATTCGGAAAATTACGCAATGATTCGGCTAACCAGGTATAAGCAGGCATTTTGCCGGCTACCTTTTTATTTTTATCAAATATATGCCCTAAAACAGGCACAAATTTAAAGTAATACACATTAAAAAACGCCCGACAAAGCGGATTTTTCGGCCGAGACACATCAATACACACGACCATACCGCCTTTATCTACGACTCGTGCCATCTCGCTGATAGTTTTGGGAATATCCAAAACATTACGCAAAGCGAAACCATTGGTCGCCGCTTTAAATGTATTATCTGCAAATGGCAAATTCATCGCATCGCCCTGGACAAAGGTCAAGCCATCTTTAGGATTTTCCTCTAATTTTTTTCTGGCTACCGAGAGCATATTTTCCGAAAAATCTAAACCACATACCTCGCCGGATTGGACGATTTCCTTCATC
>CAYTOM010000010.1:0-12503 GCA_964439335.1 uncultured Peptococcaceae bacterium
ACTGCATGGTGTAAACGCCACGAACCTGAGTCTTAGAACTCAAGTCAGTAGCATAACCAAACATTTCACTCAAAGGTACGAAACCTCTGATAACCTGAGCATTGTTGCGTGCTTCCATACCCTCGATACGACCACGACGAGAGTTCAAGTCACCCATGACATCGCCCATGTATTCTTCAGGTACAGTTACCTCAATACGCATAACAGGCTCTAACAAAACAGGGGTAGCTTTAGCAGCAGCAGCTTTGAATGCCATAGAACCTGCTACTTTAAATGCCATCGCAGAAGAGTCGACATCATGGTAAGAACCATCGATCAAAGTAGCTTTAACATCGACAGTCTCGTAGCCTGCTACGATACCATTTTGCATAGCTTCTTTGATACCTGCTTCGATAGGAGCAATATATTCTTTCGGTACAGCACCACCAACAATTTTGCTTTCAAAGATAAAGCCAGATCCTGCTTCAAGCGGCTCCAAAGTGATGATAGCATGACCGTATTGACCGCGACCACCGGACTGACGGACAAATTTGCCCTCTGCCTGGACAGCTTTGCGGATAGTTTCTTTGTAAGAAACCTGCGGTTTACCAACCTGAGCATCTACCTTGAATTCGCGTTTCAAACGGTCAACGATGATTTCCAAGTGTAACTCGCCCATGCCGGCAATAATGGTTTGTCCGGTTTCCTGATCGGTATAAGTACGGAAGGTAGGATCCTCCTCAGCTAATTTAGCCAAAGCGATACCCATTTTTTCCTGGTCAGCTTTAGTGCTGGGCTCAATAGCGATCTCAATAACCGGATCCGGGAATACCATAGACTCGAGGATGATAGGATCATTCTCTACGCACAAAGTATCACCGGTAGTAGTGTCTTTTAAACCTACAGCAGCAGCGATATCACCGGCATAAACCGTATCGATTTCTTCACGGTGGTTAGCATGCATTTGCAGGATACGACCGATACGCTCTCTCTTGCCTTTAGTAGAGTTGTATACATAAGAACCGGAGGTTAAAGTACCGGAATAAACTCTAAAGAAAGTCAATTTACCAACATAGGGGTCAGTCATAATTTTAAATGCCAAAGCACTGAAATCTTCGCTATCGGAAGAATGTCTTTCAGCCTCTTCGCCGCTATCAGCCATAATACCTTTGATAGCAGGGATGTCAGTCGGAGCTGGGCAGTAATCTACTACACCGTCTAACAACATCTGAACACCTTTATTTTTGAAAGAAGAACCGCAGTATACCGGAATAGCTTTAACAGCGATAGTAGCTTTGCGCAAGCCGGTTTTAATTTCGTCTACGGTCAATTCTTCGCCTTCGAGATATTTCATCATGAGGTCTTCATCGGTTTCAGCTACAGTCTCTAACAAATGCTCACGCCATAATGCTACATCGTCAGCCATTTCAGCAGGAATAGCTCTCTCCTCAGTGGAACCCATATCATCGGTGAAATAGAAAGCTTTGTTTAATACCAAGTCTACGATACCATCAAAGTAGTTCTCAGCACCAATCGGTAACTGTACAGGTACAGGATTTGCACCCAAGCGCTCTTTGATCTGGTCAACTACATTTAAAAAGTTAGCACCGGTTCTGTCCATTTTATTGACATAAGCCACACGAGGAACTTGATATTTATCGGCTTGACGCCATACAGTCTCAGACTGAGGCTCAACACCGCCGACAGCACAGAATACAGCTACAGCACTGTCTAAAACACGCAAGGAACGCTCAACCTCTACAGTGAAATCAACATGTCCGGGCGTGTCTATAATATTTATACGATGGTTTTTCCATTGTGCAGTTGTTGCAGCAGAGGTAATAGTAATACCACGCTCTTGCTCCTGAACCATCCAGTCCATGGTAGCAGCGCCATCATGCGTTTCACCGATTTTGTGTACACGACCGGTAAAATACAAAATACGCTCAGTGGTAGTAGTTTTACCTGCATCAATATGAGCCATAATACCAATATTTCTGGTACGCTCTAATGGAAATTGTCTACCCACTTATGTTTCCTCCTTATATGATGCGAAGACTACCAACGATAATGTGCAAATGCTCTGTTAGCTTCTGCCATTTTATGAGTATCTTCTTTCTTTTTCACAGCACCACCGGTATTGTTTGCAGCATCTAACAACTCACCTGCAATTTTCAATTCCATGGTTCTTTCGCCTCTTTTACGAGCGAACATAACGATCCAACGAATACCTAAAGTCTGACGACGATCCGCTCTGACCTCTACCGGTACCTGATAGTTAGCACCACCAACACGGCGAGCTTTAACTTCTAATACCGGCATGACATTTTTCAATGCCTCTTCATATACTTCCAATGCATCCTTGCCGGATTTTTCAGCAATAATATCGAAAGCACCGTAAACTGCTTTCTCAGCTACGCCTTTTTTACCGTCAAGCATAACTTGATTGATTAATTTGGTAACTTTTTCGCTGTTATAAATAGGATCTGGCAATACATCTCTTTTCGGTGCAGCACCTTTTCTTGACATATTATCCCCCTCCTTCCGATTATCATTCTAAAATTTCTTTAAAAACTATTATTTCTTACCTGCTTTTGGTTTTTTAGCACCGTATTTAGAACGAGCCTGGTTACGATTAGCAACACCGGCAGCGTCCAAAGTACCACGAACTAAGTGATAACGAACACCGGGTAAGTCTTTAACTCTACCGCCTCTTACTAAAACAACGCTATGCTCTTGTAAGTTGTGTCCAATACCGGGAATGTAAGCAGTTACCTCGATACCGTTGGTTAATCTAACACGAGCTACTTTACGCAATGCAGAGTTAGGTTTTTTCGGGGTAGTAGTA
The DNA here is from genome assembly GCA_964439335.1 of uncultured Peptococcaceae bacterium. Classification (GTDB taxonomy): domain Bacteria; phylum Bacillota; class Peptococcia; order Peptococcales; family Peptococcaceae; genus QAKL01. Next base: position 2,828 of record CAYTOM010000010.1, read on the forward strand.
TATACTCTGGTGCATACACCGCGTTTTTGCGGATTATTTTTTAATGCCGGAGCTGTAGATTTTGTGCTGGCAGCATATCTACCTTGTTTAATTAATTGGTTAATTGTTGGCACGATATTTCCTCCTTCCATCGAAATGAGCAAGTGTACTCATGATTTATATTCGCCATTGTTTTAAATACAATGTGCAAATCCACATGATATTTTACCATTTTATCAATAGACTGTCAAGCTAAAGCTCGCAGTCCATCGATAAAATAATGTAATAACTATTCTTCCGAAATGAAGTCATCTTCATCATCTACATCAGCGGCGAATTTCTCGTCAATCTCATCTTCGATTTCTTCGTCGAATTCATCATGCAGATTCAAATCCTCTTCCTCGTCATCGGAATCAAAATCAACTGTGTTTTCTGCCTCGGCTTCAGCTTTGCGTCTTGCCGCTTCTTCCCAAGCCTGACGCTCTCTCTGCTGCTCCTCGATAATCTCCGCTACTTCCGGATCGTCCATGTTAGGCTTAACTTTCAAATCACGATAGCGGCTCATACCGGTGCCGGCAGGAATTAATTTACCCAAGATGATATTTTCTTTCAAGCCAATCAAATGGTCGATTTTGCCTTTGATTGCCGCATCGGTCAATACTCTGGTGGTTTCCTGGAACGATGCTGCCGATAAGAACGAATCGGTAGCCAAGCTAGCTTTGGTAATACCTAAAAGCATCGTTGTTCCGGTTGCCGGCTCACCGCCATTAGCGATGACACGCGCATTTTCCTGCTCGAAATCATAGACATCGATCTGACTGCCAGGCAAAAGCTCGGTATCGCCACAAGTATCGACTTTGACTTTGCGAAGCATTTGTCTGACCATAACTTCGATATGCTTATCGTTAATATCAACACCTTGTAAGCGGTAAACACTCTGTACCTCTTTAAGCAAATAGGTCTGGACAGCCAAAGGACCACTGACACGCATTAAATCATGCGGATTGATAGAGCCTTCGGTCAAAGGAGCACCTTTTTCGACGATATCGCCGTCTTTGACCTTTAATCTGGCGCCAAACGGAGCCAAGTAACTCATGATTTCGCCATCATCTGAGGTAATGACGATCTCACGACGATTTTTAACCTCACCTAATTTAACTACGCCGGTATTTTCAGCGATAATTGCCTGACCTTTTGGTTTGCGTGCCTCAAATAACTCCTCGACACGCGGTAGACCTTGGGTAATGTCACCGCTGGCAACACCACCGGTATGGAATGTACGCATGGTCAACTGGGTACCGGGCTCACCGATAGACTGAGCAGCGATGATACCGACTGCCTCACCGATATCGACATGACCACCGGTTGCCATGTTGCGTCCGTAGCATTTACGGCAGACACCGTAATGGCTCTTGCAAGTAAGAGCAGAACGAATCTTGACCTTTTTCACGCCGGCATCTTGGATAGCTTCAGCTTGCTCTTCTTCGATATAGTCTCCGGCTTTCGCCATAACCTCTCCAGTCGTAGGATTGATGATATCCTCTAAAATATAGCGTCCGGAAATACGCACTTTCAACGGCTCGATGATCTCATTGCCGTTCATAATGCTTTCAACGACCAAGCCCTCAGAGGTACCGCAATCATCTTCACGCACGATGACCTCTTGCGCGACATCAACCAAACGACGAGTCAAATAACCACTGTCTGATGTACGCAATGCCGTATCACTTAAACCTTTACGAGCACCATGGCTGGAAATAAAGTACTCTAAGACGGTCAATCCCTCGCGGAAGTTTGCCTTAATCGGCAACTCGATGGTTTTACCGGACGGGTCAGCCATCAAGCCACGCATACCTGCCAGCTGACGAATCTGCTGGTTATTACCACGAGCACCGGAGGTAGCCATCATATTAATATTATTAAACTTGCCCAAGTTTGCCAACAATGCATCGGTGACATCCTTGGTAGCTTTGTTCCACACATCAATTACCAATTGATAACGCTCATCATTAGTCAATAAACCACGACGATATTTCTTGGTAATTTTCTCGACCTCTTCATCGGCAGCAGCCAAGATATCATTTTTCTCATCAGGAATGATGATATCGCTAAAGCTGACGGTGATACCTGCTCTGGTCGAATATTTAAAGCCTAACGATTTGATACCGTCCAGCATCTGAGCGGTAGCGGTAGCGCCTAAACGGTCATAGCATTTAGCAATGATTTTACCCAATTGCTTTTTGCCGACCGGATAAGCCTTGGGATCTTTATCCAATTCTACTTCCGCAGGGATTACCGAATTGAAAATAGTACGACCAACAGTGGTTTCCTTGCGGGTACCATCCGGCTGACGGATATAAATCTTGGCTTGCAAATGCACCTCTTTAGCATCATAGGCTAACAGAGCTTCGTCTTCGTCGATAAAAATTTTGCCCTCGCCTAAGACAGGCTCGCCATTTTGGTCTTTGGCTTCACGCAAAATAGTCAGATAATAAGCACCCAAAATCATGTCCTGAGTCGGAGTCGTGACCGGTTTACCATCTTTCGGGTTCAAAATATTATGAGCAGCCAGCATCAGCACTCTCGCCTCTGCCTGAGCCTCACTGGATAGCGGCACATGGACTGCCATCTGGTCACCGTCAAAGTCCGCATTGTACGCAGTACAAACCAACGGATGCAAGCGCAATGCTCTACCCTCGACCAATACCGGCTCAAACGCCTGGATACCTAATCTATGCAATGTCGGAGCGCGGTTTAACAATACCGGATGATCCTTGATAACATCCTCTAATACGCCCCAAACCTCCGGACGCAAACGCTCAACCATACGCTTTGCGCTTTTTATATTATGAGCATAGCCGTCATTAACCAATTTTTTCATGACAAACGGCTTGAATAATTCGATAGCCATTTCTTTTGGCAAGCCGCACTGATGCATTTTTAAATCAGGGCCGACTACGATAACGGAACGACCGGAGTAGTCAACACGCTTACCTAACAAGTTTTGGCGGAAACGACCTTGCTTACCTTTCAGCATATCGCTCAAAGATTTTAACGGACGGTTGCCCGGACCGGTAACGGCACGACCACGACGACCGTTGTCAATCAAAGCATCGACTGCTTCCTGGAGCATACGCTTTTCATTACGCACAATAATCTCCGGTGCGCCCAAATCCAACAAGCGTTTCAAACGATTGTTACGATTGATAACACGACGATATAAATCGTTTAAGTCACTGGTCGCAAAGCGTCCACCGTCTAACTGTACCATCGGGCGAATTTCCGGCGGAATAACCGGCAGAGCGTCCAAAATCATCCAGCTGGGCTCATTTTTCGACTTTTTAAACGCCTCGACGACTTCCATACGGCGGACAGCCTTGATATTACGCTGTCCGGAAGTAGTACGGATTTCTTCTCTTAATTCGGTGTATAAAGCATCTAAATCCAGCTCAATCAACAATTCTTTGATAGCCTCAGCACCGATACCTACGCGGAATGTATCACCATATTGCGCACGCATCTCGCGATACTCATTCTCGCTCAACAATTGCATCTTGGTGAGATTGGTTTCGCCGGGATCTAAAACGATATACGATACAAAATAAATTACTTTTTCCAGCTGTCTGGGAGAAATGTTTAACAAAATACCCATACGGCTGGGGATACCTTTAAAATACCAAATATGCGAGCATGGTGCTGCCAATTCGATATGACCCATACGCTCACGACGCACCTTGGAGCGAGTGACCTCAACTCCGCAGCGATCGCAGACGATGCCTTTATATCTGATACGCTTGTACTTACCGCAAGAGCATTCCCAGTCTTTTTGCGGTCCAAAGATACGCTCGCAAAACAAACCATCGCGCTCCGGCTTCAAAGTACGATAATTTATGGTTTCAGGCTTTTTGACCTCTCCCCAAGACCACTCTCTGATTCTATCCGGAGATGCCAAACCAATACGCATACAATCAAAATTATTTACATCCAACAAAAGGCTCGCTCCCTTCTATTTCAAAAACGATACTCTCAAGCACTTGCCTTCTATCATAGTCTTTTTATTCAAAGTCGGACTCGTCCTCATACTCGTCATCGACTTCAAAATCAAAGCTATCATCCTCTAATTCTTCATCATCTGGGAAATCAGCACTATCAAAATCGTCATCTTCCTCGTCTTCAATCACTTCGCCGTTAGCGTCCAGTGTCAAATACTCCTGTGCCAATTCTCCGCTTTTATCCTCGATTGGACCTTTTGGCTTGCCAAAATCAATATCCAAGCCCAAATCCTTGCTTGGCTCCATCATATCATCGTCATCATCGCCGATTTCTACTTCTTCGCCATATTCATTCAAAATATTAACATCTAAGCACAAGCTCTGCAACTCTTTCATCAAGACCTTAAAGGACTCCGGCAAACCGGGCTCAGGAATGTTTTCACCTTTAACGATAGCCTCGTAGGTTTTGACACGACCGACGATATCGTCACTCTTCACAGTCATAATTTCCTGCAAGGTATAGGAAGCACCATAAGCTTCTAATGCCCAAACCTCCATCTCACCGAAACGCTGACCGCCGAATTGAGCTTTACCGCCCAATGGCTGCTGGGTGACCAAGGAGTAAGGACCTGTAGAACGCGCATGGATTTTATCGTCAACCAAATGGGCTAATTTCAGATAATACATATAGCCGACAGTGACCGGATTGTCAAATTCCTCGCCGGTACGACCATCACGCAAATGGAATTTACCGGTCTCCGGATAGCCTGCCTGCTTGAGCAAATCCTCAATGTCATACTCAGTCGCACCATCAAATATCGGCGTAGCCAAGTGCAATCCCAGAGCTTTGGCTGCCATGCCTAAATGTACCTCTAAGACCTGACCGATATTCATACGGCTCGGTACGCCTAACGGATTCAAAACAATCTCGATTGGGGTACCATCAGGCAAGAACGGCATATCGCATTCCGGTAAAATGCGGGAAATAACACCCTTGTTACCATGGCGACCTGCCATTTTGTCACCTTGCGAAATTTTTCTCTTTTGCGCGATATAGACACGCACGATTTCGTTGACACCCGGAGACATCTCGTCGCCGTTTTCTCTGGTGAATACCTTGACATCGACGATGATACCGTTTTCACCATGCGGTACACGCAAAGAAGTATCACGCACTTCGCGAGCTTTTTCGCCGAAAATCGCTCTTAACAAGCGCTCCTCAGCGGTTAATTCGGTTTCACCTTTTGGAGTAACCTTACCAACTAAAATATCACCTGGGCGTACCTCCGCACCAATGCGGATAATACCTTTCTCGTCCAAATTTTTCAGGACATCTTCGCCGACATTCGGAATATCGCGAGTGATTTCCTCCGGCCCTAATTTGGTATCACGAGCGTTGCACTCGTATTCCTCGATATGAATAGAAGTATAATAATCCTCACGGACTAATTTTTCGCTTAATAAAACAGCGTCCTCGTAGTTATAGCCTTCCCAGTTCATGAAAGCGATCAAGACATTGCGTCCTAATGCCAATTCACCTTTATCGGTCGACGGTCCGTCTGCCAATACTGCACCGGCTTTAACGATTTCACCTTTTTTAACTAACGGTTTCTGGTTGACACAGGTACCTTGGTTGGAGCGCTCAAATTTGGTTAATTTGTAGCGGTCACGACCACCGGCTGTCGTGCGAATGATGATTTCGTCCGCAGACACATATTCTACGACACCATCATGCTCGGCGATAGCCACGATACCACTGTCATATGCTGCTTTAAATTCTACACCGGTACCGACATACGGAGCATCGGTTTTCAAAAGCGGCACTGCCTGACGCTGCATGTTAGCCCCCATCAAAGCACGGTTAGCATCGTCATGCTCCAAGAACGGGATAAGTGCCGTCGCAATCGATACGACCTGCTTCGGCGAGACATCCATATAGTCGATTTCAGTCGGTAATACGACCAAAGTATCGCTACCATGGCGAGCATTGACCTTTTTATCTAAAATATAGCCATCAGCGTCTAATAGGGTATTAGCCTGACCGATAGTATATTTTTCTTCTTCATCAGCATTCAAATATTCGATTTCGGTCGTTACTCTGCCGTTAGCCTTGTCGACTTTACGGTAAGGAGTTTCGATGAAACCATACTGATTAACTCGAGCATAGGTACTGAGCGAGTTGATCAAACCGATATTCGGACCCTCAGGAGTCTCAATCGGGCACATACGACCATAGTGGGAGTGATGTACATCGCGCACTTCAAATCCCGCTCTGTCACGACTCAAACCGCCGGGTCCTAATGCGCTTAAGCGGCGTTTATGTGTCAGCTCACTTAACGGGTTAATCTGATCCATAAATTGGCTCAACTGGCTGGAACCAAAGAATTCTTTCACCGCAGCTACTACCGGGCGGATATTGATTAATCCCTGCGGAGTAACACCCTCGACATCTTGGATAGTCATTCTCTCGCGGATAACTCTCTCCATACGAGTCAAACCAATGCGGAATTGGTTTTGCAACAACTCACCGACCGAGCGGATACGGCGATTGCCCAAATGGTCGATATCATCGGGATAATAGCCCTCATCACCGTTAATCAAATGGAGTAAATATTTAATTGCCGCAATAATATCCTCTTTCGTGATGGTTTTTAATTTAGGGTCGATATCCAAGCCTAATTTTTTGTTGATTTTATAGCGACCGACCTTGGCAAAATCGTAGCGTCTATGCTCAAAGAACAATGAATTGAGCAAGCTGCGAGAGTTTTCGACAGTCGGCGGATCACCGGGGCGCAAACGCTTGTAAATTTCAATCAAAGCCTCTGCTTCGTTTTCGGTATGATCCTTTTCCAATGTCAAGCGAATACGCTCGTCATTGTCAAACATCTCTAAAATCTGCCCTTTGCTGGAATAGCCCAAGGCTTTTAACAGCACAGTGACAGGCACTTTACGCGTACGGTCAATACGCACAAAGATATTTTCGTTTATATCGGTTTCAAACTCTAACCATGCTCCGCGGTTCGGGATAATGGTCGCCCCAAAGATGGGTTTACCGGATTGGTCAATAGTTTTGGAATAATATACACCCGGAGAGCGCACCAGCTGGCTGACGATGACACGCTCAGCACCATTAATAATAAATGTGCCTTTTCTGGTCATTAATGGGAAATCACCCATAAAGACATCCTGCTCTTTTACTTCACCGGTCTCTTTATTGATCAAGCGTACTTTTACTCTGAGCGGTGCTGCATATGTAGCGTCACGCTCGCGGCATTCATCGATATCATACTTAGGTTCGCCTAAACTATAATTAACGAACTCCAACGATAAATTACCAGTGAAATCAGAAATAGGAGATATCTCTTCAAACATCTCCATCAATCCCTCATCTAAAAACCACTGGTAGGAATCACGCTGAATTTCGATTAAGTTAGGCATTTCCATGATCTCATCAATTTTTGAGAAACTTTTTCTTTCCGTCAGTGCATGTGCCATATAATTGACCAATGCTCCCTCACCCCTTAAAGATTTTCATTCTCACTTTATGTCTGCCAAAGCAGCACATATGTATCCAATTTCCATGGAATTTTTAAGGCAACCTCTTACTTTTACCGTAAAACATATCCATTTTATCATTTAGTCATGCTGTTTTAGCATATCATAATAAATATTGCTTGTCAAGTGGCATTTATGTAAATTTTAAAAATTTATTTTTCCTTTTCGCCCTCTATAGACGATATGAAAAGTAAAAAGCCGCCCTTAGGGCGGCTAAAATATTATTCATATAACCATTTATTCGGCAGATAATCATAGCTTAATAATTCATCTGCTTTGAAGTAAATAGCGGTTTCTCTTTCTGCACTTTCTACACTGTCAGAACCATGAACTACATTGCGTCCTACTTCTTGAGCGTAGTCACCACGAATAGTGCCCATATCAGCGTTAGCCGGATTGGTAGCACCGTTCATTTTGCGTACTTCAGCGACAGCATTAGCACCCTCTAAAACCAAAGCCACTACCGGTCCGGAGGTGATGTATTCAACCAAGCCTTTAAAGAAAGGTTTGCCTACATGCTCAGCATAATGAGCATTAGCAATCTCCTCGGTTACATTCATGATTTTCATACCTACGATGCGTAATCCTTTTCTTTCATAGCGAGCAATAATTTCGCCGGCTAATCCTCTCTGAACGCCATCAGGTTTAATCATAGCAAAAGTTCTTTCCATTGTTCTTTTCTCCTTTGTCAAATAGAGTTTATTTAAAATTATGGTTGATAATTTTAATTCTGTTTTTCATCTTTTTCTGCTTCTTCCGCTTCATCCTCAGAGGGTAAATCGCAGATGCAAGCATCATTCGGAATTTCTGCCGTTTTGGTTTCTTCCTCTAGAGGCTCATTAATAACCTCACCTTGTAAGGGTGCGTCTATTTGAGCATCGTCTTGAATAGTTCCCAAAATATTAGCCTCTTCCTCCGGAGTTAATTTTCTTTTCTTCTTTTTCTTTAACTCCCCGCTTTTTTGCTCTTCCAACAAAAGCTCTTTCTTGCGGTCGACCTCTTCTAAGGAGCGTCCTTCCATCAAAGCCAAGAATTCTTCTTTTTCGATGACTTCACGCTCTTTCAAGGTTTGCGCCAAGATTTCCAATTTATCGCGGTTTTCGGTCAAAAGCTCGACAGCTTTATTGTAGCAGCTTTCGATGATACGCTTAACCTCTTTATCTATCGAGTAAGCCACTGCCTCACTGTAGTTGCGCTCGCGACCTAAATCACGCCCCAAGAATACCTGGTCTTGGTTTTCGCCGAATACTACCGGTCCTAATTCCTCGCTCATACCCCACTGGGTAATCATCTTGCGTACAGTTTTGGTGGCACGCTCGAGGTCGTTCGATGCGCCGGTACTGATTTCGTGTAAAACGATTTCTTCGGCGACACGGCCACCTAACATCATGGTGACTTCGCTCAAAAGATGAGTTTTAGTCATATAATTGCGATCTTCCTCCGGCAAAAGCAAGGTATAACCACCGGCACTACCACGCGGAATAATCGAAATTTTATGCACCGGGTCACATTGCGGCATCAAATGCCCGACCAAAGCATGACCTGATTCGTGGTAAGAAACGATATTTTTCTCATAATCGCTAATCACTGCGCCGTTTTTCTTTTCCGGTCCGGCAATGATACGCTCGATAGATTGCTCTAATTGAGTCTGACCGATTTTCTTTAAATTCATACGCGCTGCCAATAAAGCCGCTTCATTGATCAAGTTTGCCAAATCAGCCCCGGTAAAACCGGCAGTCTGCTGGGCAACTGCTTTTAAATCTACATCAGAGGCTAAGGGTTTATTTTTCGCATGAACCCGCAATATTTCCTCACGACCACGCACATCGGGGCGACCTACAGTGATCTGGCGGTCAAATCTACCCGGTCTGAGCAATGCCGGATCCAAGATATCCGGTCTGTTGGTCGCAGCGATAATGATGATGCCCTCGTTGGCATTAAATCCGTCCATCTCGACCAATAATTGGTTCAATGTCTGCTCGCGTTCATCATGACCACCGCCGACACCGGCACCTCTTTGACGACCGACCGCATCGATTTCGTCGATAAAGATAATGCAGGGAGAATTTTTCTTGGCCTGCTCAAACAGATCACGCACACGCGATGCACCGACACCGACAAACATTTCAACGAAATCAGAACCGCTGATG
>CAYTOM010000011.1:0-12028 GCA_964439335.1 uncultured Peptococcaceae bacterium
ATTCCCAAATTCGTGATGATATTATGGCAGGAAAAACTGTAGGCCCACGCATTTTAGCTGCTAATCAAGCTGTGTCTGTGCCTGATGGGCATATGGCAGGGTCGTTGGCATATATTGCGACCGGTGCTGAGGAAGCCGGAGAATATGTCCGCATCATTGCCAAGGATAAGCCTGATTTGATTAAATTAATGATTACCGGTGGGGTCTTAGATGCGACGAAAAAAGGTGAGCCGGGAGTATTAAAAATGCCGGCAGAGTATGTCAAGGCTGCTTGCGAGGAGGCTCATAAGCATGGTCTAATGGTGGCTGCCCATGTCGAAAGTAGCGAGGGTGTGCGTGTCGCTTTAGAAAACGGCGTAGATACTATCGAGCATGGTGCTCATGCTGATGAGGAGATCATTAAGCTATTTAAAGAAAAAAACGCTGCTTTAATTACTACCTTATCTCCGGCATTGCCATATGCGTTATTTGACCGCGAGGTAAGCCATGCTACCGAAATGTCACAATATAATGGTCAAATCGTCTTTGATGGGATTATCAACTGTGCCGAAGAGTGCTTGAAAAATGGTATTCCCGTAGGCTTGGGGACAGATACCGGCTGCCCATTTATCACACACTATGATATGTGGCGTGAATTGGTCTATTTCCATAAATATTGCAAGGTCAGCAATAGCTTTGCTCTCTATACAGCGACCTTGGGCAATGCTAAAATTGCCAAAATAGATAATCTGACCGGTTCTATCGAGGCAGGCAAATGTGCGGATTTAATCGTGACTACTGCTAATCCGTTAGAGGATTTAACGGCATTACGCCAAGTAGAGATGGTCATGGCACGAGGAAATTTAGTGCGCAATCCTAAAGTGAAAAAATATGCTAATGTCGAGCAGGAGTTAGATAAATATCTATAGAATGTAGCCTAGAGGATAACTTTATCACTTTAGGTACATAAATATTTAGAAGATCGACAGATGAAAAAACTAACGGCGACGATAACGATAGCAGTATTATGCTTAACCACCCAAAGTACCGTACTTTTGGCGGCGGAAAATACGCTCCCACCAAATGGTATGCTCCAAATATGCTTAAACGGAAGCTATATAGAAAGCGATATAGAGCCGATTATTAAAGATGGCAGAGTTTTGGCGCCGATAAAAGAGCTGGGCGAAGCCTTAGATATAGCAGTGGATTGGCATGAAAAATCAGGCGAAATTACTGTAAAAAAACGCGATACAAATATAAAGCTCACCATTGATAGCAATTTAGCCGGAGTAAATGAGCAGGTGGTTACTTTAGATACTACGCCTCAAATGGTGGATAATCAAGCATTCGTCCCGTTGAGATTTGTCGGAAAAATGCAAATTACAGAGCGAGCATATATAGCGGAATAAAAAAAGAGGCTTATGTATAAGCCTCTTTTTTTATTTAGTGATATTAAAATAGCATAGGAATTTTGCTTGCTTTAGCGCCACATGGATTTAATGACGGTGATTAATTCTTTCATCTCCGGAGTGAGGATAGCTTTATTATAAACCAAAATCAGCTTATAGTAGATAGGAGTAACTAACGGCGTGTAGCGGAATTGCTCCTTGTTCAAAGTCAGCTCATCTGTCCGAAAGTGAGGATTGATTTGGTCAAATATATTGCACGCAAAGGTCACGCCCATATCATTACGCACATATTGTAAGAGCAGATTCATATTAGATTCCTCGATAATTGTTTGCTTGATGGGGGTGTTTTGCATGATTTCATGATAGACAGTAGATGCCAAAAACGGATCGGAAAAAATGATAAAGGGGACATTGACTAAATCCTTGGGCAAAAGCTTGTCTGTGTCCGTAGCGATATATTTACTGTGCAGGCTACTCATGACATTTGTTTTAGCGATAGCCAAAATATCCGCAGAGAGCCCATTGGTTTCAAATATTTCATCAGCAATACTGGGAATGAGATACAAGCCTAAAGTGTTTTCTTGATTGAGCATTAATTCACTGACGCTTTGAGCGGTATATTTGCTTTTGCTGGAATATTCGGTGATGTGTAGATGAAGATTAGGGAGGTTATTAGTGATATAGGTAGTTAAATAGGGGATATAGCGATCTAAGACAGCTGAGGAGGTAAACATAGTTAAATTTGTAGGTGGTGTATCGGGAGCTACTTTGCCCAGCTTTAAAGTAGCTGCTTGGTCTTGGAATTGGTTCAAGCTCTCCAGCATTGCTTGAGCATAGGGTAGCAAAGCAGAGCCTGCATTGGTGAGATAGGTACCGTCATATTTGCGTTCAAAAAGCGTAAGCCCGATTTCCTGCTCTAATGCACGAATACCGCGACTTACTGCCGGCTGGGTGACATAGAGTCGCTCGGCAGCCAGGTGAATAGAGTTGGTTTTGGCGATTTCCACAAAAAATTGAATTAATTCAGGCTTAATCACATTATCCGCTCCCTTTTAGTAATTGAAAGTAACTATAGCATAAAGTGAGCAATATGTCAATAATAGTGATGCAAAAAACGCATAAAGCTCTGGATTTACTTGTTTCTTTGGCATTAGACAAAAGATTTGCTTATTGATACAATATAAGCATAACAAATCTTATTGCGCAATAAGAAACAAATTAACCATAATTTTCCGAGGAGGTCATAGAAATGGCTAAAGCAGAAAAAATATTTGTGCTGGGTGTCGATGGTTTAGATCCGAGATTGAGCAGAAAATTAGTAGATGAGGGCAAAATGCCTCACATGAAGCAATTTATCGAGCGTGGTGCTTGTCGCGAGGATTTAGTATTAATGGGGGCAATGCCGACAATTACGCCACCGATGTGGACGACTTTGGCTACCGGTGCTTATCCCAATACTCATGGCATTACTTGCTTTTGGAATCAGCATCCGGAAAAACTGGATACATTGGTTTATGCTTTTGATTCTCGTGAGTGTAAAGCAGAGCAGATGTGGAATGTCACTGCGGAAAGCGGCAAAAAAACCTTGGTATGGCATTGGCCGGGGGCATCGTGGCCACCAAGCAGCAAAAGCGAAAATTTGCATGTCATCGAGGGTACTCAGCCACCGATGGTGCATGGCGGTGTAGGCGAAATCGATGGTGAAGTATTCACCATGGCGAAAATCGATTGTCCGGAAACCAGATATGTCGCCGGTATGAAGAGCGATAGCGGTGCAGGCTGTGTGTTGAGTGATGTCAAAATCGCCGACCAAGATGACGATGATATGTCCAATATTTTAAATGCGAAGCAATCGACCAATGTCATCTTTTCACATATGGACGGTGAGGGTGCTACCGAGACGACCTTTATGCTCGATCAGTATGAAACTCCTTTAGCTGAGCCGAAAAATTGGCAAATTGAGGTACCGGAGGGTGCAAAAGAGTTTTCTATCTTGGTTTCTAATGGCGTGAGAAAGCTGGTTTGCTTGCTTTTAAAGGATAATGAGGGAGATTATAGCCAAGTAGCTATTTATAAAAATAAAAAGACAGACGAGCCCTTGGCATTTTTAAATGATAAAGGTGAATTTATGCAGGGCTTTATCGACGAGGTACCTATCGATGGAGAAATCAAGCGTGCTCATCGCTTTGCGACTATTATGCAAATCGACCATGCCGGCACAATGGTACAAATTTCGGTAGGTCATGCGATGAATATTGATTTGGATCCGGAGCTGTGGTCACCAAAAAGACTGTATAGCTCGGTGGTTAGCAATGTCGGTCCCGTACCCGGTGCTCCGACCAGCGGTGCCGGCAAAACCTACATTATGGAAAGAAGAAATTTACCCGAATGGGATGTCTATGTCAAGTGGCAGAGCGATGCTATTCATTATTTGATGGAGCAGGAGGGCTACGAGGTCGTATTCAGCCATATTCACAATGTTGATTTGTTCGGTCATTTGATGTACCGTTGGTTAAAATCGCGTAGTGAGTACGACTATCAAGACGAAGCACCTTGGCAAGGATATTTAGAGGCATTGTATCATCAAACCGATGAATATTTAGGCAGTTTCTTGCATTTATTAGACGAAGGCTGGACTGTTTTGATTGTCTCTGACCATGGCGGATTATGCCCTAACGAAGACGAGGTACCGCTAATCGGCGAGGGATTTGGCTTAAATGTCGGTGTTATGCGTGATTTGGGCTATACGGTCATGCTGAAAAATGACAAAGGCGAGGATATCAAAAAGGTCGATTGGAGCCAGACTAAAGCCGTAGCTCCGCGCGGTAATCATATCTACATTAACCTCAAAGGCAGAGATGCTACCGGTATCGTAGAGCCGGAGGATAAGTACGATCTAGAGGCGCAAATTATTTCTGATTTGTATAATTATCGAATCGATGGCAAGCGTGTCATTCAACTGGCAGTGCGTAATAAAGAAGCTGCTGTCTTTGGCATGGGTGGCGCAGGCATGGGCGATATCATTTATTTTGTCGAGGAAGGCTTCAACCGCTTGCATGGTGATTCATGGCCGACACTCGAAGGCTACTGCCATACCTCTGTCCAGCCTATCTTTATCGCTGCCGGCAAAGGTATCAAGCCCGGTTATACCGATCGAGTTATCCGCGAAGTAGATGTCACGCCGACTATTGCTGATTTGCTGGGTTTGCGTATGCCACACCAATGCGAGGGCGCACCTGCTTATCAAATTATCGAGCAATAGAAAACGATATTTAAAAGCGAAAAAATTGCACGAAAAATATAAAAAAGTGCTTGACAAAGCGCTTTAGAGGTGGTAATATATCAAGGTGTGATAGAAAAGATATATTTTCAAGTAGAAACCATCCGTTTCTCACCTCATGGCGCGCAGTCGATGTGGTAAAATATTTTTCTTAGGCTAAATTTGGATTAGTCTGTGATTTTTATGCGGATGAGTTTCTCATCCGCTTTTTTATTTATTTCGGAGGTGAATGGAAATTAGCAAAGAGTTAAGAATCAATGAGGAAATTAGGACTAAAGAAATTCGCTTGATTGATAATGAGGGCGAGCAATTAGGGGTAATGAATCCTCGTGATGCTGTGAAAATTGCGCAAGAGAGAGGATTGGATTTGGTCGAGGTTGCACCAAATGCCGTACCGCCTGTATGTAGAATCATGGACTATGGTAAATTCCGCTATGAGCAGAATAAAAAAGAGCGTGAAGCTAAGAAAAACCAGAAAGTCATGAATATTAAAGAAGTAAAATTGCGTCCTAATATTGAAGATAACGATTTTATGACCAAGGCCAGAAATGCGGTGAAATTTTTAGAAAACGGTGATAAGGTCAAAGTAACAATTATGTTTCGTGGCCGCGAGATCACTCACCCGGAATTGGGCAAAATTCTTTGCGATAGATTGGCCGAAGAAATTAAAGGCGTAGGCAAAGTTGAAAAAGAGGCTAAGGTCGAGGGTAGAAATATGACGATGATTTTAGCCCCTTCTAAAGAATAATTATGGATTGAGAGGAGGAAATAATTATGCCAAAAATTAAGACTCATAGAGGTGCTGCTAAAAGATTTTCCAAAACCGGCAGCGGTAAAGTTAAAAGAAATCATGCATTTACCAGCCATATTTTAGAGAAAAAATCTCCGAAAAGAAAACGCAACTTGCGCAAGAGCGCTGTTATGTTTAAAGGTGATGCTAAAAGAGTACAACAATTAATTCCGTATAAATAATAGTCTAAGGAGGGTTAAGAAATGGCTAGAGTTAAACGCGGTGTAACCACTCATCGCAGACATAAAAAAGTTTTGAAATTGGCAAAAGGTTACTACGGCAACCGTTCCAAAATCTATAGAGTAGCTAATGAGGCTGTAATGCGTGCTCAGATGTATGCTTACGCTCATAGAAAATTAGTTAAGAGAGATTTCCGTAAATTATGGATCGCTCGTATCAATGCTGCTTGCCGTTTGAATGGCACCAGCTACAGCAAATTCATCAATGGTTTGAAAAATGCTAATGTTGATATCAACCGTAAAATGTTGGCTGATTTAGCTGTCAATGACGCTAAAGCTTTCAGCGATTTGTGCGAGTTGTCTGCTAAGCATTGCTCTGTAAACAAAGCTAACTAATTTAAAATCAGATTAAACGAGCCTATTGAAAGGCTCGTTTTTTGTATACATAAAATCAGCTGTAAGCGGTGAGGAGAGATTTTATTTTTGACATATGGCTAAATCATGAAAAAAACTGTTGTCAAAAGAAATGATTTTTGCTATACTGTTGTTAGCTCAAAAGGAGGAGTATAATGATGAAATTTGTCAAAATGCATGGTTTAGGCAATGATTTTATAATGATAAATAGTTTAAACGAAAATTTGCCTGATGATTTAGCTGAGTTTAGCCGTAAAAATTGTGATAGACATTTTGGTATTGGAGCAGATGGCGTCATTATTATCAGACCTAGTACGACAGCAGATATGCGAATGCAGATTATTAATAGCGATGGCTCTGAGGCTGAGATGTGTGGCAATGGCATTCGTTGCTTTGCGAAATATTTATATGAAAGAAAAATTGTAACCAAAAAATCGATGGCTATCGAAACTTTGGCTGGATTGATCAAGCCAACGGTAATCGTAGATGAAAATGATAAAGTCATGGCGATTGAGGTCGATATGGGTACACCTATTTTGCGTGGGGAGGAGATACCGACTACTTTTCAGCAAGAAAGCATCGTGAATGAGCCGGTAGTAATTGACGGTCGAGAATTTTTTATCACCGCAGTTAGTATGGGCAATCCGCACTGTGTAATTTTTAGCGATGATTTAAGCGATGAAAATTTACACCGGTGGGGACCTAAAATAGAAAAATCAGCCTATTTTCCGAAAAAGACAAATGTTGAATTTGTCAAAGTATTAAACGAGCACGAGGCGCAAATGCGCGTCTGGGAGCGTGGAGCAGCGGTGACTTTAGCCTGTGGGACCGGTGCCTGTGCGACATTGACAGCGTGCTTATTAAATAATAAGACGAAAAACGAGCTGACTTTGCATTTGGATGGTGGAGATTTATATTTACATTTAGGCGATGATGGGCATCTGTATATGCGAGGCAGTGCTTGCGATGTCTTTGAAGGGTGGATTGATGGCTGATGAGTGAGAGCGAAAAGCAAAAAATGACCTTAACTATCCATGGGGTAGATTATACTCTGCGTAGCGCCTATAGCAAAGAAAAAGTCGATAATATCGTCGAATTGGTCAATCTGAAAATGGCAGAGGTCGCGCAATATCAGCCAAAATTAAATTATAAGGATATTGCAGTCTTAGCCGCTTTAAATATGGCAGAGGAATATTTGACTTTAAAAGCAGAATATGAGCAATTATTAGATATAATTAATGAAAATTAAAGTCAATAGCTTTGATAATAACTTTGTGTTGGTAATTTTTCATTAGTAGTGGTATAATAAAATTAATAAGAAATAATAAAGGAGATAGGTTTTATGTTGCAAGAACAAATTGCTTTGCAAGTTAGAAAAAATGAAGTACCTTATGAGGAATTTGCTATTCAGGCGAGATTTCAGCATTTTTTATTGCACACAGATTTGACCGCAGTCAGCTATGACGAGGAAAAAGGCTTAGCTGATTTTTTGGAGTATTTGATGCGCAATGATGACTGGGAAGCCATTTATGAAAATGATTTCATCATTGGTTTGAAAAAAGACAATATGCTTTTGATGCTCAAATGTGGTGGGCAGGTAGAATTAACAATCGATGCTACCTTTAGTTTGCAAACTATCGACCGTACCTATTTGAAATTTATTCAGGGCGTTATTCCCGAATTGGAAAGAAGAGGTCAGGTCTTGTTGTCGGTCGGTCATCAGCCGAAAACTGCGGTAGATGATATTCAGACAGTACCGATGGCATTAAACGAAATCATGCTGGATAGCTTGAAAGACGACCAAGCAGCTACGGAAATTTTGAAAGCGACTGCCAAAAGTGGCGTAGTTATTACCTATGCACATTCTGATGATTTTGAGAAAAAATTAAATGTAGCGCAGCTTTTAGCACCGGTCTTGACCGCTATTTTTGACAATGTACCTTTAAAAGAGGGCGTAGAATATCAGGCTAATTGCGCTAATCAGGCTTTGTATAACGAGTGCAAATCCCCGTTATTTAAGCAGCCGAATATCATTGACTCCGAAAGCTACAAATACAAAGAATATGCCGCTTATTTAGCAAATCAGCCGGTAGTAGCTGTAGCTAATGGCGATGCTTTAGAGGCAAAAAGCGGTTCTTCCTTTGCGGCATTTGGCACTAATGAAGTAAACGAAGACGAAGCTCAGGCGGTAATTAACATGAACCAAAGTGATTTGCGTGTAACCGAGGGCGGTATCGAATTTTTGATGGTTGATGCATTGCCGTATCCGTTAAATATGGCATATTTAGCTTTAGTTAAAGGCATTTTCCACAATAAAGAGCACATGGACGATATCGTTGATTCCTTTAAGGATTTAACCCAGTTGCAATTAGAGCAATTAAGACATGATATCACCGTTAATGGCTTGGAGGCTAAATTTAACGAGGGTACCTTGCGTGATTATGCTAAAGATCTGTACTTCATGGTCATGCCGACTATGGAGCCGGTAGAGCAGCATTATATCCAGCCGTTAGATATGGTCTTGTTTAAAGAAGCTACTCCGAAAAAGGTTATGGCAAGACAGTTAATGAAATAAATTTGAGTATTTACGCTTAATAGCACCTAGCTATTAAGCGTATTTTCATGTAAAATGCCTAAACTTTGTCTTTAAATCGAAAATAGACCTATAGACAGCCAAAAAAACATATGTTATAATAAAGAATAATGCTTATGCATATGAGGAGGTCTTGAAAATGAGCGAAGAAAAGCAAGCGAGCAGTAAGGATAAAATCATTAACGGTAATGAATACGGTACTATTCGCATTGCTGATGATGTGATCGCGACTATTGCGGCGATGACGGCGATGGAGGTCGAGGGAGTCGCAGATATGAGCGGCGGTGTGACCTCAAATATTACCGAAATTTTAGGCAAAAAAAACACCGGCAAGGGTGTCAAGCTGGAAATAGAGGGACAAAAAGCTAACATTGATTTGTATTTGATTACGCGTTTCGGCTTTAAATTGCCGGTAGTAGCTGATGAAGTACAGCGCAAAGTAAAAACGGCGATCGAGGATATGACCGGACTAGTCGTGAATACAGTTAATATCAATATTCAAGGCATGATTTTTGAGACAGATGAAAATAAAGATGCAGAAAACGAAGCAGAGGATATGGGAGGATTATCGTGAGACATTTAGCACGAGTAAGTGCTTTTCAAGCTATTTATCAGTTAGATATGGGCGATACCGAGATGAATGCGGCTATCGAGCATGTAGCAGAGGAAAATGAGCTGAACGAAAAGCAAATAGCATTTTGCAGTGAATTAGTAAAAGGTTGGACAGAGCATAAAGCTGAAATTGATACTTTGATTGAAAGTCATACTTCCGGGTGGAAATTAAACCGCCTGCAAAGTGTAGACCGCAATATTTTGCGCTTGTCCTGCTATGAATTGGTATTTTCCGAAACAGTACCAACTAAAGTAGCAATCAACGAAGCGATAGAGATTGCCAAAGTATATGGTGATGATTCATCGCCGAAATTTATCAATTCTGTGTTGGACAAAATCAGCAAAAGAAAGCCTGCCGCAGATGAACAGAAATAATGTCTTGACCGTTACGGCGGTCAATAAATATGTAAAAGCCTTAATCGGGCAGGATATGCTATTAAATAGCATTTTTATCACAGGTGAAATTTCTAATTTTAAGGCACATTCCTCCGGGCATTGGTATTTTTCCTTAAAAGATAGCGGTGGAGCGATAAAAGCAGTGATGTTTCGCACTAATAATCAGCGTGTACGCTTTATCCCCCAAAACGGCATGAAAGTCATCATTGCCGGTCGTATCGATGTTTATGAGCGTGATGGAGTATATCAGCTTTATGCGGAGGAAATGCTGGTTTCCGGAGTAGGCGAGCTTTATCAGGCGTATGAGCAGTTAAAGGAAAAGCTGACTATAGAGGGGCTTTTTAGCCGGGATAAAAAGCGACCGTTGCCTAAGTTTGCCCAAAATATCGGTATTGTGACTTCTCCCACCGGAGCGGCTGTGCAGGATATGCTGGCTATTTTAAAAAGGCGTAATCCACTAGTCAATATTTATCATGTGCCGACTATTGTCCAGGGCAGTGAGGGTGCGGATTCTATCGTTAATTCGTTGGATATTTTGTATCAAATGCCGCTTGATGTCATTATCGTCGGTCGTGGCGGAGGCTCGATAGAGGATTTATGGTGCTTTAATGAAGAAAAAGTAGTGCGCCAAGTAGCGCATAGCCCGATACCGATTATCAGTGCGGTAGGTCATGAAAGCGATTATACTTTGTGTGATTTAGCGGCTGATGTGCGCGCGGCAACACCGTCGATGGCAGCTGAATTAGCAGTGCCGGTTTTAAGCGATGTATATCAAGATGTGCGTGAAAAAGCCGAGCTTTTAAATATGCGCTTTGCCCATTTATTGCGCTACAAAAAGCAGGCACTGGAAAAGGTCATGCTCGCACCTATCTTTCAACATCCGGAGAGAATGTTGGAAAATTATCAGCAAAAGCTCGACCAGCTGGCGGAAAGCATGGATAAAGCGGTGCAGGATACCATTACCCAAAAAGGTCACGCTTTGGGAGTATATGCCGAAAAGCTCGATGCTCTCAGTCCGCTCAAGGTCTTGAGCCGCGGCTATAGCGTCTGTCAAAAAGACGGAGAAGTAATCAGAAGCACAAACGAAGTACAAATTGGTGATAAAATTGAAGTATTGCTCAATCAGGGCAATCTTTTTTGCCGAGTAGAGCAATGTGAAAATAAAGAGGTATGATGATGAGCGGTGAGAATAATTTGGCAATAGATGAAAATAAATTGAGCTTTGAGGAGGCTTTAGTACGCTTAGAGATTATCCTAAAAAAGATGGATAATGGCGAGGCGGCTTTGGCAGAGGCGATGGATTTATATAAAGAGGGCTTGGGCTTGGTGGAAATTTGCCAAAAGCATTTAACCGGGGCTCAGGGAGAATTGCGCGTATTTGACGGTGCTTGGCAAAAGGAGGACAATGATGAGCAATTTCAATGAGAATGATAGCATCTTTATGCAGGAGTATAAAGATATTTTTGAGACATATATGCAAAAAGAATTTGCTCAGAGAAAGCTAAATTATCAGCCGACTTTAGCCGATGCGATGGAATACAGCCTATTTGCCGGCGGTAAACGCTTGCGCCCGATATTGTGCATGTGTGCCGGACAGGCAGTCGGTGGTAAAATAGAGGATACCTTGCCTGCGGCTTTAGCGTTGGAGGCAGTACATACTTATTCGTTAATACATGATGATTTGCCGGGTATGGATAATGATGATTATCGTCGTGGCAAGCTGACTAATCATAAAGTATTTGGTGAAGCTATGGCTATTTTAGCCGGAGATGCACTTTTAACGATGGCATTTGAAATTTTAGGTGCCTATGGCGAAAAAAATCCGCAAACAGCCTGGTCTATGGTTAAAGTATTAGCCGAAAGATCCGGTGCGCGTGGTATGTGTGCCGGGCAAGCGGCGGATATTTCGGCAGAGAATAAAGAAATTTCCGCTACGGAGATGTGCTATATCCATGAGCACAAGACGGCAGATCTGATTATTGCGGCACTTTTATTGGGAGCTATGGCAGCCGGTGCCCAAGAGCAGGATTTAGCAGCCTTAGTTAATTTTGGCGAGCAATTCGGCTTGGCATTTCAGATTACCGATGATATTTTAGATGTCATCGGTGACGAGCAAAAATTAGGTAAAAAAGTAGGTAGTGACGATAAAAATCATAAAGTGACCTTTGTGTCGCTATATGGCTTGGAAAAATCGCAAATGATGACGAAAGAGGCTGTCCTCAAAGCTAAACAAGCTCTGGAAACACTAAATGGGGATACCAAAAATTTGTTGTGGTTAGCTGATTATTTAATTAAGCGTGAAAGCTAATCAGATAGGTCTAAAAGGGGATTTTAAGTTGCAGATTTTAGATAAAATCAACAATCCGGCAGATGTCG
>CAYTOM010000012.1:0-11865 GCA_964439335.1 uncultured Peptococcaceae bacterium
CATGATTACCACGCTCAATAATTCTACCCTGCTCTAACACCATAATCACATCAGAATTTTGCACAGTGGATAATCTATGGGCAATAATAAATACCGTCCGATTTTTCATCAGCGAATCCATACCCCGCTGCACCTCTATTTCAGTGCGAGTATCGATGCTTGAGGTCGCCTCGTCCATAATCATTACCGGTGGGTCAGCTACCGCCGCTCTGGCTATCGCCAAAAGCTGCCGTTGACCCTGGGATAGGCTTTCACCACCGGCGGTAATCACCGTCTGATAGCCCTCCGGCAATAATTTGATAAAGCTATCCGCATGGGTCAAGCGTGCCGCCGCATAGACCTCTTCATCGGTCGCCTGCAAATTGCCATAGCGGATATTCTCCATCACTGTGCCGGTAAAAAGGTTTGTTTCCTGCAAAACTATCCCTAACGAATGGCGCAAATCGCTTTTTTTAATCCGCTTGATATCGATACCGTCGTACAATATCTCTCCGGCATTAATATCATAAAACCGATTAAGCAAATTAGTAATCGAGGTCTTTCCGGCACCGGTCGCTCCGACAAAAGCAATTTTTTGCCCGGGTTTAGCGTACAGATTGATCTCATGGAGGACTTCTTTTTCTTTCGTATAGCCGAAATCGACATTTTTAAAGCGCACATCACCGGCTAATGGCACATACTTACCGTCCTCATCAGCCAATTTCCACGCCCAAATCGCCTTGTCGCCGGTAATTTCTTGATATTTACCGTCTATATTTTCTACCTTGACCAGGCTCACCGTACCCTCATCATTTTCCGGCTCGGCGTCCATCAGCTCAAATATACGCTCTGCTCCGGCTAAAGCCATCACAATCGAATTAACCTGCTGTGAAACTTGGCTGATCGGGCGGAAAAAGCCACGACTTAAATCCAAAAATGCCGCAATCGCGCCTAATGACAATCCGCCTATACCGTTTATCGCCATCATACCGCCAATGATTGCCAAAACCACATACATAATATTGCCCAAATTATTTACAATCGGCATCATGATATTAGCAAAAGTATTGGCATTTGCCATATCGTGACACAACTCATCGTTTAATTTAGCAAATTCAGCCTTGCTTTTTTCCTCGTGGCAAAAGACCTTGACGACCTTTTGCCCATTGATCATTTCCTCGATATAGCCATTAACCGCACCTATAGCTCGCTGCTGACGCCCGAAATAGTAGGCTGATTTAGCGCCTAATGCTTTTACTATAAACAGCATAAAGACTACCGCTACCAAAACTATCAGGGTTAATTGCCAGCTGGTATAGAGCATCGCCGCCACCACCGCAATAATCGTTAAAATCGACGAAAAAATCTGCGGTATGCTTTGGCTGATCATTTGTCGCAAAGTATCGGTGTCATTGGTATATCTGCTCATCAAATCGCCATAGGTGTGAGTATCGAAAAAGTGAATCGATAATTTTTGCATCTTGGCAAACATTTCGTCACGCACTTTTTTCAAAATTCCCTGCGAAATTACGAC
Source organism: uncultured Peptococcaceae bacterium (assembly GCA_964439335.1). Lineage (GTDB taxonomy): Bacteria > Bacillota > Peptococcia > Peptococcales > Peptococcaceae > QAKL01. The sequence goes on from CAYTOM010000012.1 coordinate 1,514, forward strand.
CATTAACTGCGCATGAATCAAGCTCGCCAAGGCACCCAAAAGATACACTACACCCAAAAGCCCAATCATACGCAAAAGTCCGCTAAAATCAGGCACATCCATCGTCATCAACGGCTTGATATAATCATCAATCAACGGCTCCATAAATAATGAGCCTGCTACCGAAGTAATTGCTGATATCACTATACATAAAAGCACGATAATAAAGCGCAGGCGATATTCCTTGAGATACCCTAACACTCTGCCGATAGTTTTCGACATATTTTGCGGTTTCATCCCGGCAGGAGCAGGCTTTTTATTTTTGGGCATCAAAATCGCCCCCTCTCTGCTGTGCTTCGTAAATTTCTTGGTAAATCGCATTCGTAGCTAAAAGTTCCTCATGCGTACCTACCGCATCAATTTCCCCGTTTTCCAGCACTACGATAAAATCAGCATCTTTAATCGAAGAAATTCTCTGTGAAATGATGATTTTCGTCATTTCGCCTAATTTCTCGCGCAATGCCTTGCGGATAGAGGCATCTGTCGCGGTATCTAAAGCACTGGTCGAATCATCTAAAATCAAGATTTTCGGCTTTTTGAGCAAGGCCCTGGCTATGCACAAACGCTGCTTTTGCCCACCGGAGACATTACTGCCTCCCTGCTCAATATGCGTCTCATACTTATCGGGAAAACTCTCGATAAATTCATCAGCGCAGGCAATTTCTGCTGCCGCACGCAATTCCTCAATCGTGGCATTTTCATCGCCCCAGCGCAAATTGTCAGCAATAGTGCCGGAAAAAAGCACATTTTTCTGGAGCACCATAGCGATTTGATTGTGCAAAGTATCCATATCATAATCACGCACATCTCTGCCGCCTACCATAACTCTGCCCTCGGTCGTATCATACAGACGCGTAAGTAATTGCACCAGCGAGCTTTTGCCGCTACCGGTAGCACCGATGATACCCACCATCGCCCCTTGGGGGATAGTTAAATTGATATTTTTCAGGCACAATTTATCCAAATTATCGGTATAACTGAAAGAAACATTCTCAAAGCAAATAGTGCTGTCGGTTATCTCGTTTATCGTTTCGGTTTTATTGGTTAAATCGCTCTCCTCTGCCAAGACCTCGACTATTCTTTTTGCCGAGGCGACAGAAATAGTCAGCATGACAAAAATCATCGACAGCATCATCAAGCTCATCATTATTTGCCCGATATAAGTAATCAAGCTCATCAATTCACCGGTCGTTAAATTGCCGGCTACGATCATTTTCGCCCCAAAATACGAAATGAAAAGCATCGTCGCATAGACACAAATTTGCATCAACGGCGAATTAAACGCCATAATGCGCTCGGCTTTGGAAAAGTCGCGAAAAATCTCATTAGAGGTCGCCCCAAATTTTTCTGTCTCGTGCTTTTCCCGCACAAAAGCCTTGACTACTCGGATACCGCGCAAATTTTCCTGCACGACATTATTGAGCTTGTCATAGGTTTTAAACACTCTATCAAAAATCGGAAAGGTCGCTTTAATCATCAAAAACAACCCGACTGCCAAAATAGGCACCGTCACCGCAAAGCTCATTGACAGCTTTGTACTCAACCTAAACGCCATAAACATCGCAAAAATTAACATTAATGGACTGCGGATAGCGATACGAATCAGCATTTGAAACGCCATCTGCACATTATTGACATCAGTAGTCAAGCGTGTCACCAAACTCGCCGTCGAAAATTTATCGATATTGTGAAAAGAAAAGGTCTGCACATGCTCAAATATATCGCGGCGTAAATTGCGTGAAAAACCTGCCGCTGCCATAGCGGCATATTTGCCTGACAAAACACCAAAAATTAACGATATGAAAGCCAACCCCAACAAGCACGCCCCATAATATTTGATTGCCCCCATATCGCCCATATCGATACCTTTATCGACCAATCCGGCTACCACCAGAGGAATCGCTACCTCTGTCGCTACCTCGAAAACCTCCATCAATGGTGCTAAAATTGTTTCTTTGCGATATTCGCCTATTCTTTTAGCTAGTTCTTTAATCATTGTTATCCTCCTTTTTTTGTCAATAACAATGTTGTTTTATCTACCCTCACGCTCGGCTTGCTTGATATTAGCTCTGATTTGCTCTAATACTCTCATCGCCAACTCCACATCTGCCCGGGGAATACCCTGCAAAGCCATCTCTTCGCATTTCGCAAAGACCGGATCCAGCATTTCCTTCATTTCCACTGCCTTGGGAGTCAGGGTTATCTTTTTTAATCTCGCATCATGCTTGACACCTGTCTTGATAATATACCCCTTTTTCTCCAAAGTTTGCAGCATCACCGTCGCAGTCGAGCGGCGAATTGAAAATATCTCCTCGATATCACGCTGATAAATATCTTTGCCCTCGATATTGGTTTTATCGTAAATACAGCCGATAATTCGCCCTTGCATACCGGTGAAATCCTCCGGTGCTACTTCGCTCACGCGCATTTCTGCATAGCGTCTGAAACAATGGTCGGTCTTTTTTATCTCTACTGCTGCTTTTTTCATTTTTTCGCCTTCTTTGATTAAAATTTTTTGATTAAATTTTTGCTTCATATTTCGTTTAATTTTATTAAAATATTCGCTTTAAACAATAAGTTTTTGTTTAAATTTGATGTTTGTTAGTATTATAACATCTCTATGTATTTTGTCAAGAGTATAGCTCTAAAAATATCCATTTTTGTACCAAAAAAAGGCGAGAGCCCTCCTACAGGCTCCCACCTTTTTATTAGCTATTAATAAACAAATTTAGCCTCGTTTACATCATCGCCCGGATATTCTATCAGCTCGATATAAACGCCTAATCTTTCTTTAGTATCAAACAAACCCTCTTTGATTTCGCCACCACCATAGGTGAACAAATGTTTAAAGCCCATTTCTTCCATCTCTTTGATGGAATCTTCTAAGCTATCCACTTTCAACGACAATGCAAAGACACCAACCGGTGAATCTAAATACATCTGAGTCATCGGGGTCGAATTTTTTACTACTTTCATCAATTCTACACCGTTAGGAAATTGGTTGAAAACTACCTGGAAACCGGATCTGTCGGTAAAGTCGATAATCGGCGGAAATTTCATACCAAAAACCTTTTCATAATCAGCGGTAGTTGCTGCTAAATCATCAACTTTAATATGAATATGGTCAAGTCTGGAAACATTCATCGCAAATACGCTCCTTTGCAAATATAATATCTAACAGTTTTTATAAACGATTTATGAGCTTCAATTAATTCCGTTTTAATTAAGCGCCATGAAAACCTCTTTTGCATTTCCCATGACGCTTATTATAATTCTTATTTTACTTTATTGCTTACGCTTTAAAGTCCTCTAAAATCTGGTATACAGGTGCCCCCTCGCACTGCGACGGAATGCGTACACCTAACATGACGCACAAAGTCGGAGCGACATCGACCTGTCTGATGATACGGCTGGTGGTATAACCCTGTTTCAAGCCTTTACCTGCTGCGATAAAGATCGGAGACAAGGAAGTATCCCCTGCACCATGAGCAGTAGACAGACCGTCAGTATGGTCATAGTTATAACCCTCAGCAGTCCAGAAGCAAACATCACCGGCTAAAGGTCCGCCATAGCCTAAAAGTACAGCATCTTTGTTGTGCAATGCCAATGCGATAACGCGCTGACCGCTATCAGGATGTTTGTAGCCATACAAATCAGTGATGATTTGCTCTTCCAAAGCATATTTATCAGCAGGATCAACGATACCTTTCGGCTCTCTGCCTTTTAAGTTGATGAAAATATCATTACCCTGGGAAGCAACTGCACGAGTTTTACTCCAGTCAACTTTCTTGGTCTTGTTGCCGTTTTCATCTCTAACCAATACAGTGTAGCCTAACTCTTCTAACAAGCCGGCATTGATACCGGCCATGTCACCGATTTGCGGCGGAATATGTTTTGGACCTACCAAAGCATGGTCGGAAGTGATGATGACAGTCCAGTCTTCATCTAAATAATGCAACATTTTCTCGAAATAACGGTCGATTTGTTTGTAAACAGCTTGCATCCAGCCTTCGTATACAGATGCATCATGGTCATTGAAACCGATGTTTTCCATATGACGGATAAAGGTATGAGTGATCAAGTCGATCGAATGCAAATGGCTAAAGATAACTTGGATATCTTCCTCGGAAGTCATATAGTTAATGGTATCAGCATACCAGTCTGCTACTCTTTCCCAAACTTCTAACATAGCTTTTTGCAAAGCATCGTCTTGGGTGTACAATACAGCCTGCGGTGGGAACGGACCGACATTCTCCAACAGAGCTTTGTGCAAGCGTTTCGGGTGGATAACAGTATCGGTAACCATATCGATAGCACTGGATACATAGAGTTTTAATTTATTACCATCAGGATTGATGTCTAACAATTTGTAATGACGAGCTGCTTGATAAGTGGTATCTTCGTCGATAACTTCGTCGATAACATTGTAAACCATTTGTCCTACCGGGCAAGTAGCCAACGGAGTGGTGTCTTTTTTGGATTTATAAATAGCGATAGTATCATATACACCCTGCTCGTTTTTCAAAATCAAGCCCATACGGCGTACGATACCGCCACTCAAAAGAATAGTGAATTCTTTAGCATCAGCCGGAGCATTTACCCAACCGCTAGCAGGTTTGATCGGAGAGGTAGCGGTGGACAAATTCTGTACAAAGTCACCGGCACGAGTACCGAAACCATCATCATCAGCAAAGATAACATTAACAGTTTCAATGCCGCTCGCGGTTAACTGTGCAGCCATATCAGCATCTAATTGGGTGCTGCCTTTCAAGTTAGCAGCCATATCCATAGCAACTAAATTTTGATCAGGGATTTTTTTGATTACACACGGCTCAGCAGCATCGCTCATTTTTTTAGCGATAAAAGTAATCTCGGTGATCTCGGTACTTGCACCAACGATAACCTCGTTGTCTCTTTGCATGCTTGCGCAGCCTACAGAACCGGGGGTAGCACCATCGATAACGTACAAGTTTTCACTATCACTGGTTGGAGGCCATGCAGAACCAGGCCAATGCAAAACTAAAGTTTTAATGCCTGCCTCAGCGGTGCAGTTCCATGCCGGCTCAGCTTTGCACAAACGCGAGTCAACATTGTAACCCTGCTGAGTGATTAAACCGGGAACAATTCTGGAGAACTGCATGATACCATGGACAACCGGGTTAGCACCGGTAGCCAAAGTAGTCCATTGTGGAGGGGTAACAGTCGGCTGAGAGCCTAACAATACTAAGTCCTCACGCTGTGCACCGGCTTCGATGAATTTTTTCACACTTGGCATAATGCCCATATCTACATACTTTCTGGTCAATTTCGGGTCCATACCATCGACGCCCAAAATCATGATTTTGTCTGTATATGCTTTGTTTGGCATATTACATCACTCCTTAATAATATATTTTATTTACAGGATGCTTGGAGACATCCCCATAGATAACCATAGTATTTAAAACTTTCTATCGCATTTTTTGCATCGGTTTCGAGCAATAAATCCAACCATTTTTGATACTCATCTACCGGCACCACCGGCGGCAATTTTTTGATCTCCTGCTCTATTTCCAATAAGCCGACATTGAGATATTTCTCCATCTCCAGCTTAAACTCAGGCACAGTTTTTAATAGCTCACTGTCACTGGGGGCAAAATATTGCTTGCGCAAAATAGGTGTTACGCTTTTGCCCGCCGCAATATCGTGATTGCGTCTTTCCAGAGTCATCATTTCCAGACCGTCCTTGCGGTAGCGCATCTTGCCCTGCTCGATAACGCCATAACCACTATAGGTCCTCTCATGATAATTCCAATCCAAAATTTCCTCGGCTATTTTTTGCTGCTCCTTTTCCTGCCATTTCAGCCAATAATCATAGCTGCTTTTGGTCAAATGCCGTGATAATAGGCAATCATTCACTATCTCCGAAAATATCTCTAACAAAGTCTTGTCAAAACTACTCTCGATAGCATCACGCAAAGTAAACAGCAAATCCATCGCGGCATTATCATTTTTATACTCACCGCATTTAGCTAAAGCCTCAAAATAAATCGGCGGATAATCATTTTTCAATTTTAGTGCAGCTTCTTTTTTGAAAGTCTGCCGTATCATATCCCTACTGCCCGGCGTCACATTTGTCCGCTTGACAAAATATTTCGGGATACTGGGATAAATATTGCGGATCAAGCACCCATTCACAAATTGCTTGAGCGAATAGCTCGTCGTACTGATATAATACTTAACCTCGCCCTGCTCAATATAGGCACTGCCATAGCAGGCAAATTCCTCTTCCATAAAACCGCTGTTGATCAGCTGCTTCGCCTGCTGCACACACTGCTCATCATGATCGACATCCTCTGAGAGCAAATGCTTTTCCTCCTCAGACATCGCCGCACCTCCTCTCTCAATCACAAAACTATCTCTGACAGCTCATTTAATTCGATATAATATGAATCATCGACGCGTTTGACCTTGGCTTTAGACTCCAAAAAGTCAGTAAAGTTATCATCGGTAAACAAATCCTCCGTCTCACCCAAAGCGTAAACCCAGCCATGCTTTAAAAGCAGGCATTTGTCAAAGACATCTAAAATTTCCTCGCTATAATGCGTCACATAGATGATGGTAATCTCCGGATTTTTGGACAATTCCTTGACCAGAGAGAGCATTCGTTCACGAGCATAAATATCTAACCCCGTGCCAGGCTCATCTAAAATCAAAATCTCCGGATCACTCATCAATTCGCGGGCAATCAAGACCGACTGCCGCTCACCTTTGGACAATAAATCAAAAGTACGGTTCATCTTGTGCTCTAATCCCAACTCACACAGTAAACGCTTAGCTTTTTTGATATCACTATTCGTAATACTGCCATTTACACCTAATTTGCCGGTCACTCCGGCTAAAACTATCGAAAGCACGCTTTCTTTGGTGTAATATTTATCGTAAAAAGAACTGCTGATCCAGGCGATGCGTCTACGCTTAGCCAAAATATTTTCCTCGGTGTAGCTTTCACCAAAAACCTCAACAGACCCCGCCGTAAAATCACGATACCCGGCGATAATACTTAATAATGTAGTCTTGCCGGAGCCATTAAGCCCAAACACTACCCAATGCTCGCCTTTTTTTATCTCCCAATTAATTGAGCTCAAAATCGCTTGCTTGCCTACCAAGCAACTCAAATTTTTGACCTTAACTACGCTTTCCATACGATCACTCCTACTCTTTACCTAACTCTTTATCAGAAAAAATGATCGCCTCACCTAATAATTCTGCCTGCATATCCGGTTTAGTCACAAAACCGTCGTCCTTGAGCAAGCCTAAATTGCGACAGCCCCAATCAATGATCTCGCACACCTTGGCAATATTCATCTCGCGCTTGCGAATATTATTATCCCAATCGGCATAATGATCAAAATTGAGCTCCTCGACAAAATATTTTGCCACCTCATAAATTTCCGGCTCTACACCATACTCGATACGATTACAATTGCTGCAAAAAATCTCAATCTTAGAAATATCGTAGCTACTATAGGTCACTTTGCGCAATTCCAAATTTCCGCCGCAATAGTGACACTTACATTTCTTAGTACGCTCTTTCAAGCGCGCTAGCTCAGCCTTTTCCTCTTCTTCGCTCATGCGAAAGCTCAGCCATTTATCTATATTGTTAGACATCTCATGTTCCTCCTTACACACTCTACGCAATATGTAACTTTTTATGTATTTTTTAATCCCTAATCTATGTCGTAAATCGCTTGACAATATTCCCTGTATCCTTTAAAATTATAAATAGTTAGCATTTCAGCAAATAATCCTAGCTAAAAGAAGGGGGAAAGATATGGTTTCCAGTCAATTTTTGTGGTATCTCATTCAAATCGATAAATATAATTCATTTTCATTAGCCGCAGAAAAAATCCACATCTCTCAGCCGTCCTTGTCCATCGCCATTAAAAAACTCGAAGAACAACTGGATTTAAAGCTGATCGACCGCCAATATCACAAAACCGAATTAACTGCCGATGGTAAACGAGTAGTTGAATTAGCCAAGGAAGCCTTTGAATTATTCGAGCAAATCGAAAACTTTGCCAAAGAAAAGAAAGAAACTCAAACCCCCACTCTCGATGATTTAACTATCTACTGCGCACCGACTTATGTATCGCTATTGACAGAAATCTCAATCGAGCTATTTAACCGGCAAAAATCCACTCTGCGTGTTTCTATCATCAATTCAGAAACCGATATTGATACAATACTTTCGCAAAATGACAATACTTTAGTCTTAGCGGTCTTGCGTGAAAACGCTTTACCACCGCAAAATTTTAAAATATTGCCCTTGCAGCAGAGCAAATCCTATATCATGGCATCAAAGCATTCGCCGCTTTTCCCCATTTCACAAACCAGTGTCTCTTTTAAAGAGCTCTTAAAAGTGCCTATCATCCTCACGGATAATGCCGCGGAAATCCAAAATGTCTTGCTAGATACCCTGAAAAAGCATGGTGAGCCAACCATTACGGCTGTCGCTCCTGATGTCCATTCGCTTGCCGCGATGATTGACAATGATTTAGGCGTTTGCTTTGCGAACAGGCTGGGATTAGATAAAAACGCTAATTTATCTAACATTCGCTATTTGCTTATTCGTAATGCCCCTAAATTCAAGCTCTGTCTCTTTTACACCGAGCAAACACCAGAAGAAAAAGTATTGCTTTTACAGGAAATTATTCAAAAGCATTTAAACTAAAGACATTAATCTTTTATAAAGTCAGACTGAAAAAATCAGTCTGACTTTCTCTGTTTTCTTTTTTTATTTTTCTTTTGCCTTATGTGCTGAATTTTACTTTTATGGAGATTTTAGAACAGTTTCAAGCAAACCGGCAAGAATAAGACTACATAGGACAACCCTAAATAAATCATTGCCGGGATACCGGTCAGATAGTAGGTCTTTGGCGAAGTATACTCAAAGGAATGTGCCATAGCACCCTGCACACTGCCGGACGGAGCCAAGAAACCTAAGCAGCCAAACATTGCCGCACTGATAACAGCGGTGTGGACATTTACTAAGATATCCTGCACATATAACGAGCAGAATACTGTGATAAAGGTCATGAAGATAGCAATGTTGTTTAAGAAGTTAGTCAAGAACAATGCCAACAAACCGCAGATAACTAAGAACATAAACTCACCGACGGACATATAGAATTTACCCAAAACGCCGCCTAAAAGCATACCGATACCGGTATTCTCCGCAGTCAACTGACCGGCAACAAACATTGCGGTAGCCAAGCACAAGAACAATTCCCATGGGAAGTACTGCGTAATCATTTCAGTAGTCAATAACGGTTTGCCATCGACTTTGATAATCATCATTAAAGCGGGCAATAATGCCATCCAGCCATAAATAGAGAAAGTATTTAAGAACGGCATGAACGAACTACCAAAAGAAACAACTATACAACCAACAATCAACATAGCAGTAGCAGCCAAGCAAGCCTTTGGATAAGCACCTAACTTTTGAGATGCTTTTTCTTTCATCTCGCCGGTAGAGATATCTGCCATTTTGCTGGCATCGCAACGCATTAATTTCATCAACAAAATATAGCCTAACAAAGTAATTACAGAGTACGGAATCATTACCAACATCCATTTAACGATGTCCATACCTAATCCGGTAGCTGCATACAAAGTACCGATTGGCATCAAAGCAACACCCATAAACGGATAAGCCATAACGCTCATTAACTGACCGATAACAATACCCATCATCAGCATATTCGGATATTTATCCTGCGGAGTATAACCTGCCGCTCTCAAAGCACCCGGCAAAATAGCCATTACCAACAAGACGATGATGATTTGGTTGGTTATGATCAAGCTCATAGCATACAAACCAACGATCAACATCGTGGTAATACGCCACGGTTTACCTGCAACCAATTTGCTGGAAAGCATTTTTGCCATCATCCAGTCGCCGACACCGGAAACGCTGATAGGACCCATCAAGAACGAACCGAAAATAATCATTGCTACACTGGCATTACTAAAGAAGCTGGTCATTACAGCCATACCGCCGCCGTAATCAGTAGCAGACATTGCTACTACAGCTAACAAAGACGGCCAAATTAAGTTACCTGCAAAGCACCAACCATACAATAAACCAATGAAAATACCCAAAACCTGCATACCATAGCTCGTGATTGGTGCAGGAGCCGGTAAAAAGCGGAACAAAAACATAAAGATGATAACTACCGCTGCATGTATATAAACAGTATTCTTCTTACCATTTTGAACTGACATAAAAATCCTCCTTATATCCGCGGATCGCTGTTATCTTTTTGATAGTT
>CAYTOM010000013.1:0-11453 GCA_964439335.1 uncultured Peptococcaceae bacterium
GAAATTTTTCACGATAGCCGGTATTTCGACCAATCCTGCTCTATTCGCCGCCCGATAGCGTCTTTCACCGGCTACGATCACATATTTCTCATTAGCCTCGGTCTTATTCACGATAATCGGCACCAGCACTCCATGCTCAGCTATCGACGAAGCCAAATCAATCATCTCGTCCTCATCAAATGCCTTGCGCGGTTGCTCCGGATTAGGCATAATTTCTGATAAATTGATATTACGCACCTCTTGCGCACTTTCCTTTAAAACTTCCTCTTCATCAAATACCGGTAGCAATGCTCCCAGTCCTTTACCTAAACCGCCCTTAGCCTTAGCCACGAGCCAGCACCTCCTTTGCCATCTCTATATAGCTCTCCGCACCCTTAGATTTCGGATCATAATCGATAATCGACAATCCATAGCTCGGAGCCTCGCTCAAGCGTACATTGCGCGGTATAATCGAGCTAAACACCTGCTTGCCAAAGCTGGAGCGCACATCATCCACTACTTGCTTCGATAAATTTGTACGATAATCATACATCGTCATCACGATACCACACAATTTTAAGCGCGGATTTAGGCTTTTTTGAATTAATTTAATCGTATTTAGTAGTTGGCTCAAACCCTCCAGCGCATAATACTCACATTGAATCGGGACGATATATTGATCAGCAGCGGTCAGCGCATTAATCGTCAAAAGCCCCAAAGACGGCGGACTATCGATAATAACATAATCATAGCCACCTTTGACCTCGCTCAAAGCATCTTTCAAGCGTATCTCGCGCGAAATAGCCGTCACCAATTCCAGCTCTGCTCCGGCTAAATCGACATTAGCCGGTAGGACATCTAAATTAGCACGCACATTTTTGACTATCAAAAGCTCTGCCGGGACATTATTCACGATCACATCATACACCGATTTATCTATCGCATTTTTGTCAATACCTACACCGCTCGAAGCGTTGCCCTGGGGGTCAAAATCTACCAGCAATACCTTTTGCCCCAACTGACTCAAAGCTGCTGCTAAATTAATCGCCGTTGTGGTCTTTGCCACACCACCTTTTTGGTTAGCAATAGTTATTATTTTGCTCATTTTAATTCACCTTTTCCTGCGAATTATTCTCTTACTACTTTTCATTATACATCATCTGCGCACACTTGAAAATAGTTTTTCAATATTTTTTCATCAATCTTCACAATTTTGTTTCACATGAAACACTTTTCCCCATTACCTAACCGTTTGTTTCATGTGAAACAGTATCCGCCATTCCTATTTTTCCTGTTTCATGTGAAACAAGCGCACAAAAGAGGAGCACTGTACCAGTGCTCCTCAAATGCTCAGTATAATATTTACTCTGCCTCATCTACAGCATCATAGCTATAGCTTTTCTCTGCTGTTTCGCTTGCCGGCTTGTCCGCTTTATTATAATCGCGTTTGTAGCCATGATTGCGATTGTAATAACCATTTTTGTTAGAATTGTAATGTGACGGACGATGTTTTTTCTTTGGTACGATGATTACCTTGCGATATGGTTCCTCTCCCTCGCTAAAGGTGCTGACAGTTTTATCGTCCTGCAAAACCATATGGATAATGCGTCTTTCCTGCGGATTCATCGGTTCCAACACTACTCTTTGTCCGGTACGACGAGCTCTTTCAGCCAATTTAATGCCTAAATGCTCCAGAGTTTCTTCGCGTTTTTCACGATAATTTTCTACATCTAAAATACCCTTGATCTTTTCGTCGCTTTCTTTGTTCAATACCAAATTGAGCAAAAATTGCAAAGCGTCTAAGGTATCGCCGCGTCTGCCGATTAAAATACCTAAATTTTCACCGACTATCTCAAAGAGATAATATTCGTCTTTTTTAGTCACTTTCACATCAGCCGCCAACTCCATATCAGCAAAAATTTGCTTTAAGAAATCGGTTCCGACACGCTCAGCTGAATATTTTTCGGTAATTTTGATTCGGGCGTTTTTGCCGCCGAATCCCAAAAAGCCTTTGCTGGGTTGCTCTAAAACCTCGTATGTCACATCGCAAGCTTCCAAGCCAAAACTATCCAAGCCCAATTTCAAGGCATCCTCTATACTTTTAGCTGAAAATTCTTCACTTCTCATTTTCTTACTCCTTTTACTGTCCACCCATCATCTCAACAAGCCCTAATTACTGCTCGTTATTCTCCGATTGAGCAGGAGTCTTTTTGATATACTCTGCTTTAGGCTTAGCTTTCTTTTTCTTGTTTTTACTGGGAGCCTGTCCGCGTAATCTCTGCTCCTCTTTGATGCGCTCTCTTTCCAACCGCTCCGCTTCAGCTTTTTCAGCTCTGATAGCTAATTCTGCTTTGCGTTTTTTGTTGATTAAATATTGCTGTACAATACCCATGATAGAGAACACTACCCAGTATAGACATAAACCTGACGGGAAACTGATTGACATCCAACCGATCATCAACGGCATTAACCATAACATCATTTTCATGGTCGGATTGTCATCCATGCCTACCATCGAGATTTTTTGCTGTAAAAACATCGATAATGCTACCAAAATAGGCAATACATAGTAGGGGTCTTTCTCTGCCAAATTCGGAATCCAGAAAAATCCTGCGTAATCTAAATTAGTAAATTCATAATAGCGCATCGCTTGATATAAACCGATCAAAATCGGCATCTGAATCAAAAGCGGTAAGCATCCTGCTGCCGGTTTGACATCATGCTCTTTATAGAGCGCGCTCATAGCTTTGTTTAATTTCTCCGGATTATTCTGATACTTTTTCTGTAACTCCATCATCTTCGGCTGAATTTCCTGCATGCCTAATGTGGAGCGCATCTGTTTGACTGACAACGGATAAAGGACGACCTTTACAATGATTGCAATTAAAATAATTGCCAATGCATAGCTCGGAAATCCTATAATATTGGTCAATTCAAACAGCTTGTCAATAATAAACATGAAAAACTCTCTGATATATGCCAATCTGTACCTGTAAGCACCTTACAGGCGTTCACCTCCTATATTTACCTGAAATTAAATATCTTTCCATTTTATGGCACAGGATCATAGCCACCCTTGCAAAAAGGATTGCAACGCAAAATTCTCCTCAATGCCAAATATCCACCCTTTAAAGCGCCATATTTGCTTACGGCCTCGTAAGCATATTGAGAGCATGTCGGTACGAAACGACAGCTGGGATATCTTTTCAAGCCCGAAATATACTTACGGTAAAATTTAATCATTCCCAAAAGGATTTTTTTCGGCAACGCCCTCATTTAAAACACCGCTTTTCTTTAACAGATAATTCATATCTCGCCCTATCTCTTGAAAGCTCGCCTTTTTTATAGGCATTCTGGCTAAAAATATCAAATCATAGCCTGCTTTGATATGGGGCAAATTATCCTGAGCCAAAGCACGCAGTCTTCGTTTTATCAGGTTACGCTCATGTGCTTTGCCGTTTTTTTTCGAAACGCTAAATCCTATTTTCAACTGGTTATCTTTTCTTTGGCGATAAAAAAGCACGATGTTTTTTGCCGCTAAAGAACGACTGTCTTGATAGATTTCTCTGAACTCCCTGTTCTTTCTTACCCGATAAATTTTAGGCAGCATTTCTCCATCTCCAATTCAGCAAAAAGAACAGCCTGCCGGAAATTCACCGCCCAAGTGGGGCAAATCTCTGGCAGGCTAAATGAGAGCAATTACGCGCTCAATACTTTTCTGCCTTTTGCTCTTCTTCTTTTCAATACATTGCGTCCGGTCGGACTGGACATTCTTGCTCTGAAACCATGCACTCTTTTATGTTTGCGATTTTTCGGCTGATATGTTCTTTTCATTTGTAAGCACCTCCCAATTAATCTGACAGTCCATTACAAATTATAGCTTATCCACAGCCTGCGGTCAAGAGAAAAAATTATTTTTTTCAGCTTTTTTTCGCCTTTAGAGCCCCTTTTGTTCATAAAATTAGTTGTTTGTTTTTATTTTTGCGTGTTAATTGTGTATAATGTGGATATTTTTTTAAAAAAGTTCACTTTATGCACAATTTGTTGTTGATAACTTGTGATTTTTTTGTTATGATATATTTGCTAAAGTTGCGAATTAATATTCAACTTGCTTTTTTACATATATATTTCTGCCACACTTGGAGGTCCTACTATGTTCGAATTACAGCTCGCAAAAATCTGGGAGCAAGCCTTAGAGATTACAAAGCACGATGTCTCTAAACCCACCTTTGAAACTTGGTTTAAAGATACGGAATTGATTGCCTATTATGGCGATACTTTAGTTATCAAAACCCCAAATGAATACTGCAAAAACACTTTAGAAAACAGCTACTATAGTGTCCTGCAAAGAAATCTGGAGGCTCTTTTGGAGCACAGTATAAAAATGCGTTTTATCACTCCCAAGGAAGCCGTCGCCGATGGTTTTGCGGCAGATGTGCTGACTAATCAGCGCGAAACTACCCCCACTGTCAAGGAAACCGCTGTACCTTTTGAGGAATCATTTTTCCAAGAAGAGCTGGATTTTAGCAATTTTAACTTAAATCCCAAATACACCTTTGATTCTTTTGTCATTGGTAAGGGTAACAATTTCGCCTATGCCGCCTGCGAAGCAGTCGCTAATAATATCATTTCTAATTTTTCCAATAAACGCACTTATAATCCGCTTTTTATCTACGGCAATCCGGGATTGGGCAAAACTCACCTGATGCAGGCTACTGCCTATGAAGTATTAAAGCACAATAAAAATATCAAGGTCGTTTATATTTCCAGTGAAAACTTTATGAATGATTTCATTGATAGCATCAAAAACAGCACGATGCCGAAATTCCGCGAAAAATATCGCAAAGTAGATATTTTGCTCATTGACGATATTCAATTTTTAAAGGATAAAGAGGGGACGCAGGAGGAATTTTTCCACACTTTCAATGCTTTGCACGAAGCCAATAAGCAGATTATCATCTCCAGCGACCGTCCGCCCAAGGAAATTCCTACTTTAGAGGAACGCTTGCGCACTCGCTTTGAATGGGGCTTAATCACCGATATCCAAGCCCCTGATTTTGAAACTCGTGTCGCTATTTTGCGTAAAAAAGCTCAGAGCGAAAATTTGGAATTGCCGGATTCGGTAGCGTATTATATCGCGGAAAATACCCAATCCAGCATTCGTGAATTAGAGGGTGCTTTGGTGCGTTTGGCTGCTTTTTCCTCGCTCAACAATCGCACGATTGACTTAAATTTAGCTAAAGAATGCTTGCAAAGCATCATTCCTACGACTACTAATATTGTCATCACTCCGGAGGTCATCAAGCAAAAGGTAGCGGAAATTTATAATATCAAAGTGGACGAGTTCTCGGCGAAAAAACGCAATCGCAACATCGCCTACCCTCGCCAAATCGCGATGTATTTATGCCGCGATATGACTGATTTATCCCTGCCTAAAATCGGCGAATATTTCGGTGGGCGTGACCATTCCACCGTTATTCACGCTTGCGACCGTATCGCCAGTGATTTAAAGACCGATTTATCCTTGCAAGCAACTATTAATAATATTAAAAATCAACTGACCGGCTCTAACTAAGAGCCGGTTTTTTGCACCGTAAAGAAATTAAGCGCATAAATTATTACCAAGGAGGTGAGCTGATGCGTATCGGTCTGGCAGGCAATCCTGCTTTAATTCAAAAAGAGACGCAGCTTTTACGGGAGCTGGGCTTTGATTGTCTTTCTATCAATGACTCAAACTGTTGGCAGCAAATTGACGGCTTAGTTTTAAGCGGTCTGGCTATTGGTGACTGGCACCGACCGCAGGAAATCATCAACCAGCTAAAAAATCCGCGCTGGCAGCACGACCCTATTTTAGCTGATGGCTGGGGCTGTGCCTTTTTAGACAGAAATATCAGTGGCATTTTGAATTGTCGTATTTATGCCCAAGCAGCTCCCCCTAAATTGGAATTGATTCATATCCCCTCTTGGGAAAACGACCGCATTGTCGCTTATTTTTCACCGCAGATTCACTTTACCCACATCGCCCCCAATATCGCCGTCCTCGCTCATCACAAATCTCACGGTGCGGTCATGCTGCGCCAGGGCAATACTTTAGCTGCCGAGTTTATCAATATTTTAAATCCCAATTTAGAGATTTATCACTATTTCAAGCGGATGTTTAACTGAAATTGCCTTTAGCTTTGGTCTAAAGGCAATTTTTATATTTATTTTGCAAATACTTTTATATTTTCCGCGATATCGATAAATATTTTTACAACAAGCGCAAAATAGCTTGAAAGATAGGAAAAAAAAATGTATAATGGTTAGATATTTTAAAAGCTCAGGCTTAAAAATTGCAAAAGTCTTGAATAAATCTCTTAAAAAAAGGATTATTTCTTTTTGCAGCAGAATAAAATCCTTGAGGTGAATATAATTGAGTAAAGTAACAACTAATTCTTTAACTAACGGAGCTATCATGGCAGCTATTGTCGTGATTTTTACCTTGGGTGGAGTATTTTTGCCCATAGGCGGCTCTCTGATGCTGGCTATCGCAGCTATACCGTTGGCGATTTTGTGTGTCCGCTTTAATGTAAAAACCGCCGCTATTTCTGCCGCAGCCGGTGTGCTGATTATTTTATTGCTAAGCGGTGTCAGTGGCGCTATTTGTGCTGTTTTTCAGGTCGTACCGTTAGGATTAACGGTAGGCTGGATGCTGAAAAAGCGCAAAAAAGCCTTTTCTACCTTTTTAGCTGCCTCTATCGCATCAACTATCGGTATTGTGCTGTTGTGCTTATTTAATATGATGCTGATGGGGCTATCGGTGGAGCAATTTTTAAACACCCTGTTTCTCCCCTTTGATGATATTATCAAAGTCTACGAAGATGCCGGCATGCTCTCCATGCTGGAGTCCTCCGGTCTATCTATTAATGAATTCAAGCAGCTCTACGAATCGATGATCAATTTCTGTATATTGCTTTTTCCGGCGATGATTCTGGCGATGGGCGTTTTCAATGCAGCTATCAACTATTTTATCACACTAAAGGTGCTCAAACGCCTGCATATCAAGGTGCGCAAATTCCCGCGCTTCGATAAATGGTATCTGCCGGCTTATCATGCTTACGGCTTGGTCTTCGCTTTAGCCTGCTTTATCTGGCGCGATAATTTGCCCAAATGGCTCGATGTCCTAGCCTGCAATTTATTATTTATCTATATGGCAGTTTTGTTTGTCGTAGGTCTTGCTGTCGTCGCCAAATGGTTTAATTTCCGCAAGCAATCCAAAGGCACCAAGGCACTCTGGTTTTTCTGCTTATTTCTCGTTTTATCCAGTACCTTTGGATTATATATCATTGTCACTTTAGCTGTTTTAGGCGCCTTTGATATGTTGGTAGATTTCCGACATATCCATCCCAATGATCAATTACTGCCTAAATTTATGCGCAAAAACAATCCTACTGACAAGGGCAATTCCACAAACGATAAAAACAGCAAACAAAACTAACGCTCGCTGTTTTCATATTACTTTATTACTTTAGATATTTTATTAAGGAGGTATATATATGAAAGTTATTTTATTAGCTGATGTCGATAAAATCGGCAAAAAGGATCAAGTATTAGAAGTCAAAGAGGGCTATGGTCGCAATTATCTGTTGGCTCGCAAATTAGCCGTCGAAGCTACCCCTGCCAATTTAAAGGAATTAAAACGCCAAGAAGCTATCCGCGCCCAAAAAGCCGCTGAAATAAAAGCCGAAGCCGAGCAAATGGCAGAAAATTTAAAAGGCGTCACCGTCAAAGTCGCTGTCAAATGCGGTGAAGGTGGGCGTTTATTCGGTGCTGTCACCAACAAAGAAATTGCGGAGCGTCTGGAAAAAGACCACAAGCTCAAAATCGATAAACGCAAAATTGAGTTAGACGAAAATATTAAAAGTTTGGGCACCTATACCCCTACTGTCCGTCTGCATCCGCAGGTAGTCACTAAATTAACTGTCAAGGTCGTGGAGGGCTGATGAATCGCTCTTTAGCTCCGCGCCACGCTAAAAAAAGTGTGGTCGGAGTATACACTATCCGCAAAAATACTATCCTGCTTTTGCTCGTACTTTTTGCAATTGGGATATTTTGCGGTTATCGAGCATTTGTACCGCCCAAAGCCGTAATTCCTACTCAGATAGGCATGCTTACCGTCCATACGGATTTTTTGCCCGAGGACTACGCCGGCTATAGCGGTATTAATCGTCGTATCCGCTATATAGTTATCCACGAAACCGATAACTACAGCTCTACCGCCACTGCCAAGGCACATAATAGCTTTCTGCATAGCGAAAAGCAAAAGGATACCGCCTTGAGCTGGCATTATACAGTCGATGAAAACGAAATATATCATCATCTGCCGGACGATATCGCCGCTTTTCACGCCAGTGACGGCATGA
The DNA here is from genome assembly GCA_964439335.1 of uncultured Peptococcaceae bacterium. GTDB lineage: Bacteria > Bacillota > Peptococcia > Peptococcales > Peptococcaceae > QAKL01. Next base: position 8,382 of record CAYTOM010000013.1, read on the forward strand.
AAAACAAAGGCGGTAATCAATCCGGTGTCGCTATCGAATTATGTGTCAACCAAGGTAGCGATTTCAACAAAACTGTCGATAATGCCGCTCAGCTGACTGCCTATTTGTTACAGAGCTATAAATTAGATTTGGACGATGTCAAACAGCATTATGACTTTTGTGGCAAAGACTGCCCCGACCGTCTGCGAGAAAATACAAACTGGGACGAATTTTTGCTCTTAGTGCAGAAATATTTGAAAAACTATTAATCACCTATTAAGCACGATCTATGAAAATCACCATATCTCTCGAAGGGAGCTTTTGCCCATGATTCCTACTACGACTTTTATCCGTGCTGATTTGAAAATACGCGCACGCCAGAATATGAATGGTAATTGGGGGATATTAATTCCTGTCACTCTCATCATGCAATGCCTGAGCATTGTCAATCTTTTCACCGCTGTAGGCTCTACCGCTGAATTGCTCATCTCACTAGCCAATATTTTTCTGTACGGTGCTTTTTCCTATGCCGGCTGTGTGGTCTTTTTAAATCTAGCCAAGCAAAAGCCTACCTCGCTTAATGACTTTTTTGCCGCTTTTGCTGATTTTAGCAAATCCATGCCACTCTGGGGCTTGATGTTTATCAAAATCTTTCTCTGGAGCTTGCTGCTCATCATTCCGGGCATCGTCAAATCTATTGCTTATTCACAAGCATTTTATATTAAAGCCGAAAATCCCGAATTGTCCGCCGGTGAGGCTTTAGCACTGAGCGAGCAAATGACCTACGGCTACAAAATGGACATTTTCGTTTTATATTTGAGCTTTGCCGGCTGGTATTTATTAAGCATCTTTACCTTTTATCTCGTCGGTTTATATGCTCTGCCATATCTAAATATGACTTTGACGGAGCTATATTTCTATCTGAAAGAAAGCTACAATGCCAAAAACAGCCCCAACGAAGCAGTTGTTATTTTAGATGAATTAGCTCGGCAAGCAGCCGACGAGCGCGAAAATATTCCGGAGATAACCACTCCTGCCACTACACTTGCCGAAAGCGATGTAGAAGATGTGGAAATAGATGAATATTCCGAGGAGAGTAGCGTATGAACAAATCACATAAAGGCATAGCGATTTTTGCCGCTATTTTAATCATCGCTATTTTAATTACGGTCTTTAGCGGTGGGTTTTCTCTGACTAATGATCCCTATATCGCCGTCATTAATATCGTCGGCACTATCAGCGAGGACGATGGTGCTACCTATAACCAACAGTGGCTTTTGGATACTATCGAGGAATTGACCTATGACTCTGCCAATCGTGGCATCTTATTATATATCGATTCCCCCGGGGGCACTGTCTACGAATCCGACGAAGCCTATCTGGCATTAGAGGAATACAAATCCCTCACCGATCGCCCGATTGCTGCCTATATCGGCTCGATGGGCTGTAGCGGTGCATACTATATCGGCTGTGCTGCCGATGAAATTTATGCCAATCGCAATTCCCTCACCGGCTCGATTGGGGTCATCATGAGTACCTCGACCGATTTAACCGGTTTAATGGACAAATTAGGTATCAAATCCACCACTATCCATGCCGGCAAAAATAAAAATATGTTTAGCTACAATGAGCCTGTCAGTGCCGAGCAAGCAGCTATCATGCAATCGATTGCCGATGAATCCTATGAGCAATTTACCTCTATCGTCGCCCAAAGCCGCCAAATGGATTTAGCAACTATTCAATCTTTAGCTGATGGGCGCATTTACACCGCGCGTCAAGCTGTAGCCAATGGTTTGATTGATGAAATTGTAACTGATTTAGACGAAGCAGGGCTCAAGATGTGCCTATCAGCTGCTATCGACTATGACAGCACTGATTTCATCTCTTACAGCTACGAATCAAACACTCTCTACCTTGATGAGCTTTTGGGCATTTCGGCGAAAAATATCACCGGTATCAATTCGCTTGCCACTTTTAGCGATTTTGGACCATATTACTATGCTTACGGTATTAAATAATTTATGGAGGACAATATGAACAAAATAACTATCCCGGATGGGTATACGCCTACTTTATCCGTATATGATACCCAGAGGGCTATTGAATTTATCAAAAAAGATTTTCAGCACAATTTACGCCATTCCTTAAACCTGTATCGCGTATCTGCTCCGCTTTTTGTCCGCGAGGATTCCGGTTTAAACGACAACTTAAACGGCTACGAAAGAGCCGTCAGCTTTGATATTCCGGCAGTTGGACAAAACGGCCAGGTCGTTCATTCCTTGGCAAAATGGAAACGCCTTGCCTTAAAGCGCTACCAATTTCAAACCGGTAGTGGGCTTTATACTGATATGAACGCTATCCGCCGCGATGAAGAATTAGACAATATTCACTCCTGCTATGTCGACCAATGGGACTGGGAGCGTATCATTTCTCCCGAGGAGCGTAATATTGATTTTCTAAAGGAAATCGTGCAAAAAATCGTCGATGCTATCTGCTATACAGCTTTAGCTGTCGAGCGTACCTTTGGCATCAAGCAAAATTTAAAACGCCAAGTCACCTTTATCACTACCCAAGAATTAGAGGATCTCTATCCCGATTTGACTCCCTCCGAGAGAGAATATGCCTTTGCCAAGGAGCACCAAACTATTTTCATCATGCAAATCGGTGACAATCTCCGTTCCGGCAAGCCTCACGACGGTCGTGCGCCTGACTATGACGACTGGCAATTAAACGGCGATATCATCTTTTGGAATCCTACCTTGGAGCGACAATTTGAAATTTCCTCGATGGGTATTCGTGTCGATAGCAAATCATTAGCCGAGCAATTAAAGAAAGCTAATTGTATGGAGCGTGCCGAATTACCTTTCCACAAAGCTCTGCTCAACGATGAATTGCCACTAACTATCGGTGGCGGTATCGGTCAATCCAGACTGTGTATGCTGCTTTTGCACACTGCCCACATCGGCGAAGTGCAAGCCTCTATCTGGGACGATGAAACCATTAACGCCTGCGAACAAGCTAATATTATGCTACTTTAATATAAAAACCTGTTTCTCAAAAGAAACAGGTTTTTTGTTTGGTTTTATTTAGCTT
>CAYTOM010000014.1:0-11426 GCA_964439335.1 uncultured Peptococcaceae bacterium
CTGTTTTCACTCCTTAGTTGGTGATAGTGATTAATTGCGATATATTTTAGAAATTGTAACCGGTATCGAGTGCTTTTTTGTTTAATTCCAACAAATCCTGCTTTTTCGCGGAAACTACTTTTTTCAGGACACCGTCCATATTATCAAAGGAAACAATGCCGGTTTCTTTGATAATTTTGCCGACCAAAATCATATTTGCCAAAGTCGGTACTCCGGCATCGGCTGCCATTTTGGTAGCAGGTACATAGTAGACTTCGACATCGTCACGAGCGACTTTGCGCTCAATAAGAGTGCTGTCTACAAAGATTTTGCCACCGGGGACGACGGCATTTTCAAATTTGTCTAATGACGGCAAATTCATCGCCAGTAAAATGTCGGGATTATTAACGATAGGCGAACCGACCGGAGTATCACTGATGATAATGGAGCAGTTAGAGGTACCGCCACGCATTTCCGGACCATAAGAGGGCAGCCAGCTGATTTCTTTTTCTTCGTATAGACCGCTATAAGCTAAAAATTTACCGGCAAAGAGGATACCTTGACCACCAAAGCCTGCTAAAAGAATATTTGCTGTCTTCATTATTTGCTCGCCTCCTCTTTATATTTATCTTTATAGACGCCTAACGGATAGTAGGGAATCATTGCCTCGTCAATCCACTCTAAAGCCTGCTTCGGAGTTTTGCCCCAGTTGGTCGGGCAGGAGGAAATGACCTCGACTAAGGAAAAGCCTTTGTTGTTGATTTGGTTTTCAAATGCCTTTTTGATAGCTCTGCCGGCATTTTTGACATTTTTGACATTGTTTACGGCGACACGCTCAATGTATGCAGGTCCCTCTAATTGGGAAAGCATCTCGCAGACACGAATCGGATAGCCGACGGTGTTGACATCACGACCATAGGGCGAGGTCTGAGTGACCTGACCGGGCAAAGAGGTCGGAGCCATCTGACCACCGGTCATACCGTAGATAGCATTGTTGATAAAGATAATGGTGATGTTTTCGTTACGAGTAGCGGCATGGACAGTTTCAGCCATACCGATAGAGGCTAAGTCACCGTCACCTTGGTAGGTAAAGACGACATGATCCGGCAAAGAGCGTTTGACACCGGTAGCGACAGCCGGAGCACGACCATGAGCGGCTTCGATCATATCACAGGCAAAATAATTGTATGCTAATACTGCACAGCCTACGGGAGCGACACCGATAGTTTGCCCCTCGATACCTAACGAATCAATCGCTTCTGCGACTAAACGATGAACGATACCGTGAGTACATCCCGGGCAGTAATGATAAGGGACATCAGTTAAAGATTTTGGTTTTTCAAAAACGATCATTATTCAGCACCTCCTACTTGAGCAGCTTCTTCGATTTTGGCTAATACTTCCTCCGGAGAGAAGATCATGCCGCCGACACGATTGCACAACAGTACAGGTTTTTTGCAGCCACTGTAAAGCATGACATCCTGCATCATTTGTCCCATCGATAATTCGACGGAGATAAAGGCTTTGACCTGCTCGGCACGCTTAGCGACGATGTCTTTCGAGAACGGCCACAGGGTAATCGGGCGAATCATGCCGACTTTGATGCCTTTTTCTCTGGCAGCGATGATAGCATTTTTGGAAATACGAGAGCTCAAGCCAAAGGCTACGATGCAAATTTCCGCATCGTCCATCATAAACTCTTCGTACATTACTTCGTTTTCTTCGACAGTTTTATATTTTTCAAAACGCGCTAAATTGACTTTTTCCAATTCACCGGGATCGAGATATAAGGAATTGATGACATTTTTCTCGCGTTTCATTTCTGTACCGGTGGTAGCCCAGGGTTTTTCGTAGGTAGCGGTTTCTTTTTGTTCCAAGACTACAGGCTCCATCATTTGTCCCATAGTACCGTCGGCTAAAATCATCGAGGTCATACGATATTTATCGGCTAATTCAAAGCCTTTGATAGTGAGGTCAGCCATTTCCTGCACACTTGCCGGAGCCAAAACGATCATATGGTAGTCACCATGACCGCCACATTTGGTAGCGTGGAAATAGTCGGACTGCGAGGGCTGGATACCGCCCAATCCCGGACCGCCACGCTGGACATTGACTACTAATGCCGGCAAATCAGCACCTGCTAAATAGGATAAGCCTTCGGTTTTTAAGGAGATACCGGGGCTGGAGGACGAGGTCATTACTCGTTTGCCGGTGCTAGCGACACCGTAAACCATATTAATAGCGGCGATTTCACTTTCTGCTTGTAAAAATGTACCGCCGATTTTCGGCATGCGTTTTGCCATATATGCAGCGATTTCTGTCTGCGGAGTTATCGGATAGCCGAAGTAATGGCGGCAGCCGGCAATTAAAGCTGCTTCAGCGATTGCTTCGTTACCTTTCATTAAAACTTTTTCTGCCATAATTCTTCCTCCTTTATTTTTCTACTGTAATTACACAATCAGGGCACATGGTCGCACAAAATGCACAAGCGATGCATTGGTCTTGGTCAGTCATTTCTGCGGGAAAGTGGCCTTTTTTGTTGATGTTGGTTTTCGATATAGCCAAGATTTTTTTCGGACAGGCATCGACGCACAGTCCGCAGCCTTTGCATAAATCGGTATTAAAAGTTACTTTTGCCATAAGTTTTCCTCCTTAAAAATTTATATAGTTTTAGTTAAATGGTTTCTTTTGTAAATTAAGCGCCAATAAATCAGGTACTTTATCTTTTAATTCGTCTGCTAAATCAGCGCGGACGCTGGTGCGGACGATAGGCAATCCACTTAGGGTGCTTAATTGTTCACATTCTGCCATAGAGTTTAAGACAACCTCAGCGGTAGTTTCGGAGCCTAAGTTAGTATTGTTGATGATGCCGGTGAATTTCAAACCGCAAGCGGCTTCGATTTCACGCATTACTGCCAATGCTTCGGTGGCATTAGGGGTTAATGGACGGCGAAAATTAGCCACAAAAAGCATATCAAAATTATCCTCGGCTAATAGTGCCGGAGCATAGCGCCCTAAAGCGACAGCACCCTGGTCATCACCGCCGATATCTAAAATAGCATAGGTGCTGTGGTCGTTGGTGATGCGGTAAAATTCCGACGGTATGGCAGGTATGTCCAGATTAGTATTGGCAAACGGAGAGGAAATCAGCTCAATTTCGGCTTGCTCCAGTTCAAGTTTGGAGTCTTTGGTGCGATAGTAGGGATTGACTATATCCAAATCACCGATGATGACCGGATGAGTCTTTTTGATCTCTAAAGCCAAATTGACGGCAATATTGGTCTTGCCACTGCCGTAATGCCCGGCTAATAGGGTAACTCTTTTGTAATTGATTATCTCCACCTCCTAAAGGTAATGATTATTTTTCACTTTGCTCGTTGATAGCTTATCCCAAGTGGGATAAAGAAATACGCCAAGCAGAGGTAAAACAGCAAATCTTTAGAGCTTTGCTTATGGGATATAAAAAAGCTCGCCTCAAAAATACTTTTGAGACGAGCATGACCCGCGGTACCACTCAATTTATGCACATTTTGTGCATCTCTTGATAGTCTTTACGCGACCAGACGGAGAGGTTCTACTAACTATGAAAGTGTTCTTCCTCCCAGCTCCGAAGCGAGCACTCGTAAATATTTTCTCGGTTTCCACCTAGTCCCGATTCTCTGGCAAAAATTGATTTTACGATTTATCTTCATCATAGCTGTTGTGAAATATAATTTAAATTACTATATCACTCTTTTTGGGGCTTGTCAAGGATTTTTTTGATAAACATATCTTTAGTTATTAATATTTTTTGGCGCGATTTATTGTTTTTTGAAATTTTAGGCTTAAAAACTGCGTGTGAAATATGAATTTAAGCGATTAGTCAGACGCTTGCTCGCAGATAATTACTTTAGTCCCATACGCTACCAGAGGAAATAATTCCTCAATGTCGTGATTGTACATTCGTATACAGCCTAATGAGGCTGCTGTACCGATGCTTAAAGGAGCGTTGGTCCCATGGATACCGTAGCCCGGATTGGATAATCCCAACCAGCGTGAGCCAAAGATGCTATCGGCAGGCAAAATTTTTTTGTTGATAATTTGCCATTCGCCAATGGGGGTAGGGGTGCTTTTTTTGCCGATGGCAATATAGCGGCGAAAGATGATGCCTGCCGGAGAGAGGAGGGTAAGCGTTTTGGGGATTAATTCGATGAGGATATGGTTTTGGGGTGAAAAATAGCGGTAAAGCATGATGAACACCTCGCTTTTTTACAGTATATGCAAGCATGGGATAAAAAAGCATAAAAAAAGACGCTGAAATGCGTCTTTTAGTCGTTGGTTAAATTGCCATCACCATTTACCGGGATAACATCGCCTAAAAATGTCGGCAGAGGTTTAAAAATAGCATAGATGAAATCTTTATTGCGAGCGAGGATTTCTCGGCATTCGCGGTACGCTTGCCCACGATAATTACGCAAATCACTGCTTACACCGATAGCATCAAGCTCTAGAGCTTGGGCTAGATAGACGGCGCGGTAGAGATGATAATTCTGGCTGACGATGATGATATGATTGGCTTGAAAAATATCTCGCGCGCGGTAGAGGCTTTCGTAGGTGGAAAATCCGGCATGATCCATAAAAATATCGCTATCCGGCACACCATGGGCGATGCAAAAACTTTTCATCGTGTTTACTTCATCATAATCTACCGAGCCGTGGTCGCCGGAAACGATGATTTTAGGGGCGAGTCCCCTTTGGTAGAGGTCGATACCGCATAATAGACGATCAGTGAGCATAGCGGTAGGCTCGCCGTTGGCTAATACTCCGCAGCCGAGAATCAGTATACAGTCGTATTCGCCCGCAATTTCCGCAGAGGCAGTATAGATAGCAGAATCAGTGGAGGATTTGACATAGAAATTTATGCCCAGAGCGATGAGAGCTATGAGCACAATTATGCTGATGAAAATACGAAAGAGCTTTTTGGCAAAAATTTTCCGCATAAAAATCCTCCTTTAGGATAGGCATTTAGGATAGGTCATTGGATTTTGGCTTCTCATACCGGCGCAATTCGGCTAATGCTTCGCTGTATTTAGGTGAAATAGCCGAATAATTACGCTTTAAGATGCTTTGCGCATGGCGATAATTGCGCTGGATATGCTCGGTACGGCGCTTGGTAGCGTATTCGGCTAAAGCGATGTGGATAGCGGATAATTCATTGCGCTTGTTGGCGCGTTCGGTGGCTTTATCGTCCGAGTCTTTGGTGTGCTCGGAGAAATATTTTTCTTGTGCTTTCAGGGTTTCGACTAATTGCTCAAAATGCATTCGATAGTCAGCTTTGGCTTGGGCGATATTTTGCCGACGGACGGTTTTGCGCTGAGAGCGGATAAAGGCAGTTTCTTCTTTGTAATCTTCGACCTTTTCGCCTAAATCCTCGAGCTTATCGCTGATATTTTCCAAACCATCAGCAATAAATTCTTTGAAATTTTCCTTGTCCTCGTCGATAAAGGCGGCTACGACATCTAAGCGTTTCTGCAAACGGCGCAATTCTTCGTTGTTTGCGGCAATATTTTGCAAGACCTCTTTTAAATCCAAAGCCGCACGGACAGATATAGTCGCATCGATACAAAAGACGACAGTCAGCGCAAAGGCGCAGGGAGTGATAAATATATCGGGAATTAAAAACAAAAGTCGCTCGATATAGTTGTGTACGAAATAAATTAGCAATACGGAAAACACTCCCCAGGCTAAGGACGCCAGCGGGCAGATGTAGCCGGCGATATTGAGAAAATTTTCGCTGTAATCCCAATAGCGCACTTTGAAAATTTTCTCCATCGCCCAGCCGGTAACAAATTCTAATAAGGTAGCGGCACACATACCGCAAATAAAGACCAAAACGATTGATGATTTGACCGGAATGGTGGCAAAGAGGATAATTAATGCTCCGCTACCATAGATAGGCAAAATCGGTCCATATAAAAATCCACGGTCAGTTAGGCTATGCCGGCGCAGAGATACATAGCAGACCTCCCAGATATAGCCGAAAAAGCCATAGATAAAAAAGAGGAGTATCCATTGCTCAAATGAATAGCTTTCAAAGATATAATTCATCTATTTCACCTCATCAAAAAACAACGCAAAAAAATCATCTGCCAGGAATTATACAAAAAATTATTCTATGCTGGATACAGTGATATTTTTATGAAAGGGGCAATGAATTCCGATTGGCTCATCGGGATTTTGGGGCTTGTAAATACTGCCCCATTTGCACATTTCCTCTAAAACCGGCATCAAGGCTTTGCCTTTAGCCGAGAGAGAATATTCTACTTTAGGTGGCACTTGCTGGTATTCTTTGCGAATAATAATGCCGTCGTGCTCTAATTCTTTTAATTGAGCACTGAGCATTTTATGGGTAATATCGGGGATAGAGCGCTTGATCTCGCCATAGCGGGCGACGGATTTTTCGATTAGGACAAACATGATGACCATTTTCCATTTACCGCCGATGACGGATAATGTATAGCCAAAAGGGGTATCCTGCATATTGTAGATGCTCATAACAACACTTCCTTTTTGGATAGTATATTACAAAAAAGTGCATACTTTCTTTTTGATTGCTTTTGTATTATAATACATCTTGTCCAAGCTGTAAAGATTAGAAAAAGTAACAAACGGACAGATTATGATATATAATTACAAGGAGGAAAAGAACAATGACTATTACCGCTGATAGCAGTATCATGGAAACTGTACAAAAATATCCGAAAACCGCTGCTGTATTTATGGAGTATGGTATGGGATGTCTGGGCTGTGCAGCTGCTCATTTTGAAAATATCGGTCAGGGTGCTGCTGCCCATGGTATCGATATCGTAGCTTTGGTTGAAGCATTAAACAAAGTAGTAGAAGCATAATTTAATTAGAAAGCAATAAAAGGCAATCACTTTAGTAGTGATTGCCTTTTTAGTTGTTTATAAAACTATAGTCACAATTTCATGCAAAAATTTACAAAAAAGTATTGACATTTGCAAGGGAATATAATACAATAATTTCCAGGGGATGGTGTACCAAAACTCTATAGAATATATTAGGTATTGATAATATAACAGAAAGGGTGAAATAATGGATTTAGTTGATAAAGTATTTGAGCAAGCATTAGATGGAAAGGATTTTATGCCTGAAGTGGATATTAGCGAGAATTATAAACATTGGATAAGCAAAGAAGATATAAAACGATGTGTAGAGTGTGCAAAAATGCATGGGAAAATATGGACGAAAGACGAAGAAGCAAGTGTAGATTTATTTGCACACCCTAATTGTAGGTGTTCAATTGAACAAATGCAAACTATACGAGCTGGCACAGCTACAATAAATAAAGAAAATGGTGCGGATTTTGTATTAAAAAAAGAAAATATTCTTCCAGAATACTATTTAACAGAAGATGAAGCAGTAAAACTAGGGTATAGAGTTTATTTGGGAAATTTAGGTGAAGTTGCACCTGGGCATATGTTAGCGAAAGGAGTATATAAAAATAGAAATAATCATTTACCGATGATAGAAGGAAGACAATGGTATGAAGCGGATATAAATTATATACAAGGATTTCGTGGACCTGATAGAATTTTGTTTTCAAATGATAGTTTGATTTTTGTGACATATGATCATTATAATACATTTTTTGAGATTATAGATTAGAAAGGGTGAAATAATGAGAAACTTTGGCAGTAATATAAAAAATGCTTTTCATTTGCCAAGTACAGATAGGATTGTGTTGGATTTTGCACATTGTCGGTATATGAGTGATATACATCAACTTTTACAGAATAGTTTTGGATTTCCAGCATATTATGGTGCTAATTGGGATGCTTTGTGGGATTGTTTGGATGGATTGTTTTTGGATTGTGGAGATATTGTGATAGAAATTCATAATTTATCAGTATTAAATGTTGATTTAAAGGAAGCTTGCCAACCCATGCTGGATATTTTCACGGAAATTACAAAAGAAATTCCTAATGTTTCTATAAAATTAGTGTCGTAGTAAAAAAGCAATCGCTTTGAAATGAATAAGTTCAATAAAAATGGACAATATAACAAAAGGCAATCACCATTAAAGTGATTGCCTTTTTATTTTTAAGCGTTTAATAATTCCAGGGCTTCTTCTTGACCATGGGAGGCGGCTTTTTCGAGCCAGTAATTAAATTGAGCTTCGTCAATTTCGACACCTACACCATCGCGATAGCATAGTGCCAAACTATACTGAGCGTCGGATAATTCTTGCTTAGCGGCACGGGTGAAATACTCTACCGCTTTAGCGAGGTCAATTTCTGCACCCTCGCCGTTTAAATAGCATAATGCTAAATTGTATTCGGCGGCGGCATAGCCTTTGAGAGCGGCTAAGTCAAACCAGTAAAAGGCTTTTTCGTAGTCTTGTTCCACGCCCAAGCCCTCGGTATAGCAAATGCCCAGGTTAACCATAGAATCTAAATTATTTTTTTCGGCAGCTTGGGTGTACCAGTTAGCGGCTTGTGCGAAATCCTGAGCGGTGCCTTGCCCAAAGGTATAGCATTCTGCCAGATAATGCCGCGCCATAGTGTGTCCTTTTTTAGCGGCAATTTCAAAGTAATGAAAGGCTTTTTCCATCTCACGCGGTAATTCTTCACCTTTATAATACATTAATGCCAAGGTATAGGCGGCGTTCATGTTGCCTTGGTCAGCACTTTTGGTATACCAATATAGAGCTTGGTCGAAATCTTTAGAGACAAAATCACCATTGTGATAGCAAAGTGCCAGATTAAACTGGGCACGAGCAAATCCTTGGTCGGCAGCTTCTTTGATATGCTCAAATTGAGCTTGATTTAAAGTATTTTCCATGTGTAGGTCACTCTCCTAAAAATTACGGTTAACTATTGATTTAATTATACACGAAAAAAGGGCTCTTTGCTAACAATGTTTTTTATAATAGAGCTTTTTTGACATTTGCTTTTAAATGGTCTTGCGCTATTCAAAAAATATCTAGGATGGATAATTGATTGGACTCCGGTAATCCTGCTAATAATCCCAAGCGATGCATAGTTTCGACTACGGTCGTACTGAGCTTGGTACGCTTGCGAAAATCATCACGCGAAAGAAATTCGCCCATTTTAGCGGATTCTTCGACACTGTCGGCGGCTTTGTCGCCAAGACCGTCAATAGTGTCCAAAGCAGGCATGATTTTATCATCAAAGATTTGAAATTTGTGAGCCTTAGCTCGATAGATATCAATCGGCATAAACTCTATCCCGCGAGCGTACATTTCCTGGACAACTCGCATATCTTTGTAGGAATCCTGCTCCTTTTGGGTCAGGGTATTGCTGCGCGATTTGAAATCCTTGATATTTTCATTGAGCTTTTCGGCGCCCTGGCACATTAATTCGTAATCAAAGCCCGAAGCGCGAATGGCAAAATAAGCGGCGTAGTAGGCATGAGGAAAATATACTTTGTAATAAGCAATGCGCACCGCCATCATGACATAGGCTACGGCGTGGGCTTTGGGAAACATATACTCAATTCGTTCGCACGACCAGGTGTACCATTCGGGCACATTATGCTCGAGCATCAAGGCTTTCCATTCGTCCCATTTATCGCATTTGTGTGAGGCGACCTTGCCTTTGCGGACATTCTCCATAATTTTAAAGGCGATACCGCTGTCTAAGCCCATACCGATTAGATAGGTCATGATATCGTCACGGGTACAGATAGCACTTTGCAAATCACATTTACCGGAGTTAATGAGCTCCTGGGTATTATTAAGCCAGACATTAGTTCCATGGGACAATCCGGCGATACGGGCTAAGTCGGAAAAGCATTTGGGCTTGGTTTCCTTGAGCATTTGCATAGCAAAATCAGTGCCAAATTCCGGCACGCCTAAGCAACCCAATTCGCAATCAGTTAAATCATCAGGGGTAATCCCCAAGGCGGAGGTGTTTTTAAATAGCGAAAGCACCTTTTCTTCGTTTAAGGGGATATTTTTGGCGCTAAAGCCGGTTAATTCCTCGAGGCGTTTGATCATAGTCGGATCATCGTGTCCGAGGATATCTAATTTTAAGAGGTTATGGTCGATCGAGTGGTAATCAAAATGGGTGGTGATAATCGAGGTGTGGGTATCGTTTGCCGGATGTTGCACCGGAGTAAAGGAGTAGATTTCCTCACCATGGGGCAGGACAATGATACCGCCGGGGTGCTGACCGGTAGTGCGGCGTACACCGACACAGCCTTGGCTGAGACGCTCGATTTCACAGCTGCGTTTGGTCTGCCCACGCTCCTCAAAATATTTTAAGACATAGCCGTAAGCAGTTTTTTCGGCTAAAGTACCGATAGTACCGGCACGAAAGGTGTGCCCTTTGCCGAATATTTCCTCGGTATAGGCATGGACTACCGGCTGATAATCACCGGAAAAGTTCAAGTCGATATCGGGCTCTTTATCGCCATTAAAGCCTAAAAAGGTCTCAAAGGGGATATCGTGCCCTTCTTTTTTGAGTAAAGCTCCGCAGACGGGGCAATTTTTGTCCGGCATATCACAGCCACTCATACCGCGGTATTTTTTCACTTCATCAGAGGAAAAATCACTGTAGTGGCATTCAGAGCAGTAGTAATGGGGCGGTAGAGGATTGACCTCGGTGATACCTGCCATGGTCGCGGCAAGCGATGAGCCGACGGAGCCACGCGAGCCGACCAGATAGCCGTCGGCATTGGATTTCCAGACGAGCTTTTGGGCGATGATATACATGACGGCAAAGCCATTGCCGATGATGGATTTAAGCTCGTGCTCCAATCTGTCGGCGACCGGTGCAGGTAAATCATTGCCATAGATGCTGTGCGCTTTGTCGTAGCAAATTTGGCGCAAAGTTTTGTCCGAATCCTCGATAACCGGTGGGCATTTGTCCGGGCGTACCGGAGCTATTTTTTCGATCATAGCGCTAATTTTGCGCGTATTGGTGACTACTACTTCGTAGGCTTTGTCCTGACCTAAATACTTAAATTCTGCGAGCATTTCCTCGGTAGTACGCAGATAAAGCGGGGCTTGGTTGTCGGCATCGGGGAATCCTTTGCCTGCCATGATAATACGGCGATAGACCTCGTCCTCGGGGTCTAAGAAATGCACATCGCAGGTCGCACAGACGGGTTTGTTAAATTCCTCGCCTAATTGGACGACTTTTTTATTTAGGTTTTCCAAATCAGCTATCGAAGCGATTTGCGGTAGTTTGTCGCTTTCAAGCATGAAAGCATTATTGCCTAAAGGCTGAATTTCCAAATAATCGTAAAAGCTGACAATGCGACTGATTTCATCATGGTTGGCATTACGCAGGATAGCCTGGATAAGCTCACCTGATTCGCAGGCTGAGCCTAAAATCAGTCCTTCGCGGTTTTCCTCTAATAAACTACGCGGAATACGCGGTCGACGCGCATAATAATCCAGGTGTGATAGGCTGACTAAT
>CAYTOM010000015.1:0-11214 GCA_964439335.1 uncultured Peptococcaceae bacterium
AAATCGATATGATGATTATGCGATGCCATAATTAATGCTCCGATAATGATAATTATCGACTGGATTTGAAAGGTGCGGATATAGGAAAGCGCCCGCTTATTAGTGATTAATACGATACTGCAAGTAAGCAGCATCAGGGAAATAATATCATAAATATCGTTCAAAGCAATCGCCTCCTATTTCAAGATATATAAGCAAATAAAGCCTAATAAGCTAAAGATAACCGCTAAAGCAGCATAATTAGCTATTGTGAAAAATCTGAGCTTGACGGTGTTAGTTTCGATTAAGCCCATGATAATACTGATAACTACCACCTTGAGCACAAAGACAGCTAAGCTCAAAAGTATGCCACTAACACCCTGGAGCATGATGAATTGGTCATGTGGGAAAAAGATATTGGCAATCAAAGTGATGTAAATCAGCTGTTTTAAATAGGCTGCTAATTCCATTAAGCCTAAATGGCGACCGGAATACTCTAAAATCATTACTTCATGAATCATAGTTAATTCCAAATGAGTCGAGGGGTCATCGATTGGGATACGCGCGGTCTCCGCAATGGTGACCATAAAGAGCGCAATCAACAAAAACAGATGAAAAGCATCAGATAACGGAGTAGTAGTCAAACTACCGAGCATGATAGTTTGTAAATTGGTCGAATGATGATAAACGCTTAGCGCTACGATAGCAATGATTAAAGACGGTTCAATAATCGAGGTCAAAGTATTTTCACGACTACTGCCCATGCCCCCAAAGGTACTGGAGGTATCTAAAGCAGTCAAGGTGAGAAAAAATCCGCCTAATGCCAAGGTATAAATCAGCACGATCGCATCTCCGGGCAAAGTAACCGGAATTTTGGTCGTGAGTGGGACAAACGATGCCGCCGCTAAGGTGCTACCTAACAAAATATACGGAGTAATTACAAAAATTTTGCTGGAGGTAGTAGAAATAGTAACCCCGGGCTTTTTCAAAAGCTTAATCAAATCATAATACGGCTGAAAAATCGAAGCACCGCGACGCTTTTGAAAGCGTGCCTTGACTTTGCGGATTATGCCACAAGGTAGCGGAGCGAGGATAATCATCAGCAGAGTTTGTATAACTGTATATGTCAAATATGTCGTCATAATTAGTTCTCCTTTTTATCAAGCTATTAAAGTATGCTGTTGTAAGCGAGGAATACCAGCAAAATTAGCATGATATACAATAAATACTGCTGAATATAGCCATTTTGCAAATGCTCGGTCAAGAAAAGCGATACTTTTTTGTGGAAATTAATCAGCGGTTGATATAAATAGCGAACTATAGGCTTGGTAATGCTTTGCTGGTAGTTGAGCTTGGTACGATTATACGGATTGAAATTCTCATTACCGCTTTTAAATTCCGGTTGATAGAGGATTTTAAAGATGATAGAAATCGGATTAGCATACGCGGTAGAGGAGTATTGCATCTGCGGAGTCTGATGAGTGAAACCGCAATCCCAAGTATTATAGTAGCGTTTGTTTAATTTACCTGCCAATAAAATCGGGACAACTACAGCCAAGGCAATAAAAACTGCCAACAAAATAATTACGATACTTGGGTCATAGTTACCCATGGTAATGCCCTCGGTATAGGTCGGCAGATTGTATACATAGTTAGGAGTGATAGAGGGAAGAGTGGCAATCGTCGAAATAGTTTTATTGAGCATATTGATAGCAAGTGCCGGATAAAATGAATTGATAACCAAAACTACGGCTAAAAAAATCAGCGGAATACGCATCGACCAGGGGACCTCGTGAGCATTGGTAGCGTGCTCGGTGCGTGGGGTGCCTAAAAAGGTGATGCCGAAAAATTTGACAAAGGTCAATACCGCTAAAGCACCTACCATTGCCAAAAGCGCAATAACGATAATGAGCACGATATCTAATAGAGGTGTCGTCGAACTGATTAACGAAATCAAAGCCTGATAGCTGAGCCATTCACTGCTAAAGGTCGCAAACGGTACCACAGCGGAAATAGCCAACGAAAAAATCAAGACCAAAGTAGCGGTGTAGGGCATTTTTTTCGCTAAACCGCCTAAATCGGGAATTTCTTTGGTATGAGTAGCGTACTGGATACAGCCGGCACTCAAAAAGAGCCCACCTTTAACGATAGTGTGGTTGAGCGCATGAAATAACGCTGCCATTAAAGCTAAAGAGGCAATTACCGGACGCTCCATAGCCAATGCCACTAAAGAAGCCCCAAAGGCAGTAGTAATAATGCCGATATTTTCAATACTGGAATAAGCCAATAAGCGTTTGTAGTTATTTTCTACAGCTGCATAAGCAATACCGCCGATAGCTGTGATGATACCGATTAATAAAACAATAATACTAAAGGCTAACGGCAATTCCAATGGGATAAAAATAAAGCGAATAAAGCCGTAAATAGCCGTTTTAATCATGATACCACTCATCAAAGCACTGACATTTGACGGTGCGGCGGGATGCGCCTGTGGCAGCCAAATATGAAGCGGTACCAAGCCGGCTTTGGTCCCAAAACCGATTAATAAAAGCACAGCCAATAATACTTGGACAGATGGTGCTAAAAAAGTTAAATTTTCAGGCAGGGACATACTGCCGGTAGTGGCGAACATAACTAAGAAAGCAATTAAAAGCAGCGATGCTGCTATGTGAGTCATAATAATATAAGTAGTAGATGCTTTTTGAGTTTCTTTCATGTCGTGCTCGTAGTTTGCCAGAAAGTAACTGACAGCGGACATTATTTCCCAGAAAATATAGAAGCTCACAAGATTATTAGCGGTGAAAACCACAAACAATGAACATACAAAAGCGGCATTGAGCAAATTGAATAAAGATAAACTGTAGCGGCTTTCATAATGAGTTAAATATTTCGGGGTATAAATTGCCACCGCCAACAAAAGCAGATTAAGTGCCAAAAGAAAAAACGCACTTAAATAGTCGATACTGATATTTAAAGCAAAATTGGGGATATTGCTGGTTAAAGTCAGTAAATCGACTACTGCTATATCGCTGTGTAGATGCATGATACCGGCGATAATACCGATAATTGCGCCTATAGCTAAGGATAAATTGACTAGCAGAGAGTTTACTTTGCGAATTTTTACACTTGCTATCGCTAAAACCAAAGCCAGCACAAAAAATCCACCGCATAAACTGTATAGGGTGAATAGCTGATTAAACATGAAAAATCCTCCTAAAACCATTTGAAATATTTGTAATATTGTGCAATGCACATTTAATTATTGTAATACTTTTTGTCCAAACGGTCAAGCAAAGCCCGAATTAAGCGATATTTTAATTTTTTATTATATATAGAAAAAACTAGCCGACAGCCGGATAAAAGGAGTAAATGATATTTGCCATAAAAGCTAAATTAAATATTTATAGGTAGTTACTATTTATTAGTTACTATAGATTACTATGTGGCTATCGTGTAGCAAAAGATAAATTTTTCGCTCAATAAATTTAATATAAATAAAAGAGCTTGTCTTAATTGACAAGCTCTTTTCGTAAGTTAATTAGCCTCAAGCTGGGGGGGGTGATTGTGATTATTATTGAGCCACTGTAGATAGATTTGCAAATCGCTCTGGATAAATTTGCAACAGCTTAAAATGATAGCTAAATCATCAGCAACTCCGGCAATCGGGATGAAATCAGGAATGACATCAATCGGCGAGATTAAATATAAAAGTGTGCAGACTACTAATAATAGCGTATTAAAAGGCAATTTAGTATAGCGACCGTCTACATAATCCGAGAGCATGGAGAAAAACAAACTGGCATATTTTAAAAGCATTGCAACTAATTCGACGCCCTTGGTAGAGCTTTTGGCGGCGGATTCCTCTAATTCATCGAGCTTATCGCTGACTTTCATCAAAAAATCCAAAAATTCCTCGCGATCGGATAAAATTTTGCGTGCTTTTTTCTCTTTTTGACTTAAAATCTTTTTCGACCAGTCATCGCCCTGGGGGACAGAAAAATCGTTTTGCTGAAATAAAATCAAGCTACTGTTAATATCCGTATCGACCTCTTGGGGAGCTACCTTTTCAGCTTTATTTCTGATACGATCAAACATAGACTCATCTCCTTTCGTGATGTTTGCAATTTTTAGAGATATTATACCATTCCGGGAGTGCTTTGGCAAGATTTTCAGAAAAATATTATCTACAGAAATCGTAAAAAATATCGTAAAAATATTATAAAAAGATAATAAAAATATTATAAAAGTAACAAAAACACAATATCCAAAATTAAAATAGTGTGGTATAATTAATTAGATTGTTTATCGAAAAATAAAATTGGGATTAATATTTTGTGTGCTGAAAGGAGGCAAGCAGCTTGAGCAAAAGATATAAATTGTGGAGTATTATTTTGCTGCTTTTATGCTTGAGCGGCTGTAGATATGAATTATCATCACCGGATAGCTTGATCCAAGCCCCGTCTTACAGTCAGGAAAAAATCTACTTAAAGCAAGTCATTTCCGACTGGCTGAGCAATGATGAATATTTGACAGTGCCTTTACAGATGGATAATAAAATGAGCTATAAAGTAGTCGATATCGACCGCGATGGCGAGGACGAGCTGATTGCCTTTATCAAAAAAGACAGTGGCTATGAATTGGGTTTTGTCATTTTTGAAAAAAATATCGACGATGAATGGCAAATGGTCGATAAAACAATTCTCTCCGGTACGGCGATGGATTATTTCAAGGTCGTGGATTTAGCCAATGATGATAATTCGATTGAAATGCTTTTCGGAGTTAATATCGGTGGGACCAAATATCTATATATTTATCAATATATCAATGGCTTTTTGGAATGTATCGGCGAGGATATCCAATACGATATTTTAAATATCGGCTCGTTGGACAATACAGCTGATGTGCAAATTATCACCGCGGTGCGTGATACGACCGGCGAGGAATACCAAAGTTCCTTAAATGTCTATAAATTAGCTGACGGACAAATCAGCCATACAGATAGTGCGACCTTTAAAGGCTATTGCAAAGAATTGCTATATACCAAAGTCACTACCGAAAAAAGCGGACTTTATGTGACAATGCTACACAATTATCAAATGACCACCGTAGCGGTTTTGGTATACGAAAATGAGCATTTGCTATTAAAAGCAGAGTGCCTGCTGGAGGACGATTATGCCTCGATGAATGATAATCAGCTTTTTGCGGATATCAATAACGACGGTATCACCGATGTATTTTCCTTGATGGTGCCGTTGCGTAATGATATAGGTGCTAACTACGAAAACTATGCGCGTATTTGGCAGTGCTGGGATGGAGCAGACAGCTTTAAAACTATCAAAGCAGAAATTAACAATCAAGACGATGGGTATACCTTTACTTTGCCGATAAGCTGGCTGGATAAATTAGGCTATGGCTTTGAAAATCAGGGCGATATTTCCTGGTGTGTCTTTTACTATCGGACGCAAAATAGTTATGTCTCAGTCTTTTCCATTGCTGCTTTAGAGCAAAGTGTGTGGGACAATTTCCCACAATTACAGGAAAGCGCGCTTTTCTTGGGCAATAATGCGACTAATAACAAGGTATATATCGCGCTGATTGCCCCGAATTTACCGGAGGGATTTACAATAGACCAAAGCACCTTGATTTCGTGCTTAACAATAGATGGAGGTAGACAATATGGGCGGTAAAATATTGATTTTAGAGGATGAAGACGCTATCAGAAGCTTTATCCGAGTAAATTTAAAAAAGCAAATGTTTGAAACTGTAGAGGCATCCAGTGGCGAAGAGGCTTTAGAAAAATTGGACGACAGCTTTGATGTGGCATTATTAGATGTCATGCTACCTGGTATCGATGGCTTTGAGGTGTGCAGACAGGCGAGAGAAAAATTCCCGCATTTAGGCATTATCATGCTCACCGCTAAAGGCTTGGAGCAAAATAAAATCGAGGGTTTGGAATTAGGCGCCGATGATTACATCGTCAAGCCCTTTAGCCCGAAAGAACTTTTAGCCAGAATTAATGCTTTGCAAAGACGGCTCAATGTCAAAGATATGAAAGTAGAGGAAGAGGACAGCGGTAATATCACCAGCGGTATATTTACTATTTTGCAAAATGAGCGCAAGCTATTAAAAGGTGATAAGGAAATCGAACTAACACCGATTGAGTTTGCTTTGGTAAAATATTTTATGGAAAATGCCAATAAAGCTATCCATCGTGACGAGATTTTGCAAAATGTCTGGGGGTATAATTATGTCGGTGATTTTAAGATAGTCGATGTCAATATCCGCCGTATCAGACAAAAAATCGAGGACGATCCATCTAATCCACGCTATATCGAAAAGGTCTGGGGCTATGGTTATCGCTGGTGGGGAGGCGAGGAATAAACTGTGCAAAAAAGTATCAGTAAAAAACTAATCGGCAATAATATGTTAATTAGTGCTTTTGTGCTGGTAATTTTGGAGACCTTGTTTATTATTGCGGTGAGCCAGTATTATTTAGGCGGTATCGAGCAGACATTGACGACCAATGTCACGACAGCGGCTAATTTTTATTCGCGCAGTGCGCCATCAGGCTCAGCTTTAGATAAAGCGAATTATATTTTTGAAAATTTAGATGAGCGCGAGCATGCCTTGGTCGAGCTGATAGATACTCAGGGCAAAGTCGTTATCGACAATACCGGAGCCAATGTCGTCGAGACGGTAGAAAGCTATGATTATTATCAAGCCTTGCAAGGGCATATCAAATCATGGCGCGGAACTAACGAATACGGAGAAAGCATCATTTCGGTAGCGGCTCCTATTTATGATAACAAGGAAGTTGTCGCTGTCTTGCGCTATGTATCATCTCTGGAGCCGGCACATAAAATCATAATTAACTATTTATTCTTTGCTTTAGCTATCGGAGCAATTGTCATCGCGATAGCCTTTGCTTTAGCGATTATCACCAGTAGGCGTCTAGTTATCCCGATTAAAGAATTGACCAGAGTGACAGAGGAAGTAGGTCAGGGTAATTTTAAAATTAAGGCGGTAAAATATGACGATGATGAAATCGGGCAATTAGCCGATGCGGTCAATATCATGGTCAAGGAAATCGCCAAAACCGACCAAGAAAAAAATGACTTTATTTCGTCTATTTCGCATGAATTGCGTACTCCGCTAACCTCTATCAAAGGCTGGGGCGAGACATTGCAAGATGGAGGCAGTGAGGATAGTGAGGTCTTAGAGGAAGGGCTCAAGATAATTTGCCATGAAACCGACAGACTGATTATTTTGGTTAATGATTTGTTGGATTTTTCACGCTTGCAATCAAATCGCATGGAAATGCATATGCAGGAAATGATTTTTGATGATTTGCTGGAAGAGGTTCAACGGCAATTTTCCCAGCGTGCCAAAAACGAGCATATTAATCTCATCTTGGAATTAAGCGATGACCAAATGCTGATTTTAGGCGATTATAATCGCTTAAAGCAGGTGTTTATCAATATCATCGACAATGCGATGAAATTTACCTCCGGAGTGAAAAATGCGAAAATTATCATCAAATCGTATGCTGACGAGGAAAAGATTTATGTCTCGATTATTGATAACGGTAGCGGTATTTCACCGGAAGATCTAGTCAAAGTAAAAGAGAAATTTTATAAAGGCACCAGCAAAAAAAGTGGTACGGGCTTAGGCTTATCCATAGCTACGGAAATAGTACATCTGCATCAGGGCGAGCTGTGGATCGAAAGCGTCTACGGCGAGGGTACGCAGATTACGATT
This sequence comes from uncultured Peptococcaceae bacterium, assembly GCA_964439335.1. GTDB lineage: Bacteria > Bacillota > Peptococcia > Peptococcales > Peptococcaceae > QAKL01. Next base: position 7,738 of record CAYTOM010000015.1, read on the forward strand.
ATGCTACCATTAATGTATGCTGTGCCGGTAGAGGAATAAAATCAGGCTGTTTTGTCCTTTATATAAAGGATAAAACAGTCTTTTTTAACATTTTAAGCAAGATATTCATATCCTACATAGGGGTGGATAAATGGACGGACAGGATATTTCTCCGGAAATACTATTAGCGATAGGGGATTTGCTCGGTGATATCTTGGCACGAGGGCTACCTTTTAATATACAAAATCTGCTCGGCAACTGGATAATGCTCATCGGGCAGGTCATCATTACCTTTAATGCTCAGCAACAATATATGGAAAATGGTGCCGGGCAGTATTATGATATTTGCCACAAAAACAGTGGCAATATCTCCCCTGGCAAGCAAGAAAATAAATCCAGCCGTTTCACTGACGATACGGCGGCTAAAACCGACGATAGCTTGGCAATAATTTCGGGCTTAGAGGCGCGTCTGACAAAGCTGGAAAATGACCTAGCGGAAATCCGCCGCCTATTGGATAACTGATAGATAGAAATTTAAAAAATACCTCAGACTAAGTAGAAACTAAGACTGAGGTATTTTCGTCTAATTAGCTATTTATGGGGATGTTTATACCGCATTTTGGTGGAATAATAAGAATTGGAAGCATGAGATTTGCTACCGCAGGTATTAGTAAAGGTATTGAGATGCTTATGGGTATAATAGCTTTCGCCGGTGGGAGTAGCTTCGATAGTTGATTTACAACTGTGAGGAGTGCTAGCCGGTGATTTTGTTGATAATTGGGCTAAGCAAAATTGTGTCGGCTCAGTGGTAGGCGAGGTAGCATTTTTATAAAGCGTATCCGCTATCTGCCAATCGATAATTTGCCACCAGTTAGTGATATAGCACCGACGATTATTTTGATACTGCGCGTAATAAGCGTGCTCCCAGAGATCCAGAGCTAAAATAGGTGAAAGGCGTCCGTTAAGCGGAGTATCATAATTAGAGCTATGGCGGATAAATAGCTTGCCACTTTGGTTTTCTACGACCAGCCATACCCAGCCGGAGCCTGCTACGCGCAAAGCTGTATCGGCAAAGACCTTTTGAAAATTTTTATAATCTCCAAATGATTGGCAGATAGCCGTAGCTAAATTGCCGCAGGGGAGATTATCCTCGCAAGCATAGCTCTTTAAAGTATGCCAATAAAGCTCGTGATTAAATACTCCGCGAGCGGCATTGCCTGCGGTGGTGCGGATAGCTTGGGGGAGCGCTTGGGGAAAGGCTGCGAGCTTGGCTAAGCTCCAGCTTTGATAAGTAGGGTATGGGGCGAGAATTTCGTTTAAATCATCGATATAAGGCATATAGTGGTTAGTATAGTGGCATTTGGTGGTTTCAGAGGAAAGTGCAGGCTCTAAAGAAGCCGAGGAAAAGTTTAAAATGACAGCCTCAAAGGGGTAAGTACGCATTATTATTAGCCTCCTTTAAAAATGGGACATAATTTAAGCAGGATTGATTTAGTTAGTACAATATATGACAAAGCCGGGCGAAGGTGAAAATAAAATATGTGAAAAAAAGTACAAATGTCCAATAAATCAGAGCAAATGATAGTAGTTAGATAGGACTTATAAAAAAAGATATATAAAATTGAATATCTTTATTGTTATTTTGCGAAAAGTTATTTTTTTTCAACTTTAATTTGGTATAATATAAATAACTGTATAAATGCCTATATAGCTAAAAAACTTTTATATGGTTTACGAAAAAATTAACATAAATTTAAAAAATGTGAAACAAATCACAAATTAAGAAAAAATACTATTAAATCAGCTTTTATGAGCTGAATAGTATGAGCAAAGGAGTGTTGGCGGTGACATTAAATGAAATGCAAAAGCAAAGTGCTGACCTAGCAGATGCAGTAGCTCATTTAACCCAAGTAGAGGCAAAAAAATGCTATCAATGCGGTAAATGTACGGCAGGATGTCCGGCAGCGGAATTTATGGACATTATGCCCAATCAGGTGATGCGTTTGGTACAACTGGGATTAGCAGAGGAGGCATTAAAATCTCAAGCTATCTGGATTTGTGCTACCTGTGAAACTTGCTCATGTCGATGCCCACGCAATGTCGATATTACCCATGTGATGGAGACTTTGCGTATTTATGCTAAGCATAAAGGTATCGTAGCTGAAAAAGACATCGACAAATTTCACAATGTATTTTTACAAAGTGTCAAAAATCACGGCAGAGTATACGAGGTAGGCTTGATTGTCGGCAGAAACTTTACTACCGGCAAACTTTTCCGCGATGTACAGTATGGTGTGCCATATTTAGCAAAGCGCAAGGTGCATTTACTACCGGAAAATGTCAAAGCTAAAAACGAGGTTCAGGGCATTTTTGAGCGTGCTAATAAATATGCAGAGCAAGACTTTAAGGAGGCAGAGGGTAAATGAAAAAATACGCATATTATCCCGGCTGTACATTAGGCACTACCGGTGTAGAGTATGGACTGTCAACCTTAGCAGTCTGTGAAAAATTAGGCATTGAATTATGGGAGATACCTGATTATAATTGCTGCGGAGCCTCCAGTGCCCATTTGGTCAATCCCTACTTAGCACTTGGCTTGTCAGCGCGTAATATGGCTATCGCCGAAGAAGCAGGATTAGATGTAGCTATTCCCTGTGCAGCGTGCTATTCACATTGCAAAGCTGCACAAATTGCCGCCAAAGAGGACGAAAGCAAAAGAGCGGCTATCGAGGATATCATCGGTCGTGAATATAAAGGCGAAAGTCGTGCTTTGTCTATCTTAGAGGTTTTTGATGAGAGCTTGGATTTAGACGAATTAAAAGAAAAAGTCGTGCATCCTTTAAATGGTTTAAAGGTCGTCACTTATTATGGCTGTCTTTTGGCAAGACCTAAAAAATTAGCCTGCGACGATGCCGAAGACCCCATTATGATGGATAAAATTATGACCGCTTTAGGCGCAGAGGTCTTGCCCTGGAGTGCTAAAACCGAGTGCTGTGGTGCCAGCCACACCGCCAGCGAGCCCGGTATCGGCGTAAAAATGACGGACAAAATTTTGTTGGCGGCACAAAAATCCGGTGCGGATTGTGTCATTACCGCCTGTCCGATGTGCATGGGCAATTTAGATATGCGTCAGGCAGAGGCTAAAAAGAAATATAATCATGACTATGATTTGCCGATATATTATTTCACAGAGCTTTTGGGCTTGGCATTAGGCATTGAGCCGAAAAAAATGGGCAGTGATCGTCATTTTGTCCCGGCAATGGGATTGCTTGAAAAATATGAGAAAGGCGGTGGAGCACAATGAAAAAGGTAGGCGTTTTTGTCTGTCACTGTGGTAGTAATATTGCCCATAGTGTTGATTGTGCCAAAGTAGCAGAAAGTTTAAAAGATTACCCTAATGTTGCTTATAGTACGGACTATAAATATATGTGCTCTGAGCCCGGTCAGGAATTAATTCAAAAAGCCATTAAAGAAAAAGGGTTGGATAGAGTTGTTGTT
>CAYTOM010000016.1:0-11044 GCA_964439335.1 uncultured Peptococcaceae bacterium
ATTCTTTTTCTAATTTATGTATCGCCGTGCTCACTGCTGCCGGAGAAACCGGAATAGCCTCTGCCGCTAATTTGATGGAGTTAAAATGATTGACTAAGTATAGATAGTATAATTGTTCAAATTTTATCATATTTTTCCCCCCTCTACCCATTATATATATATATATTATACGCTTTTTTATTATATGTCAATATATTCTCTCTATAACAAAAAATCCCCTACCAAAATTGATAGGGGATAAATTATTTCGCTCGAAATTACACAGCACTCTGCTCAGCTACCGGATAAACGCTAACTTGCTTTTTATCCTTGCCTTTTCTTTCATAGCGTACAATGCCGTCTACTTTAGCAAACAAGGTATCATCGCCGCCGATGCCAACATTAGTACCGGGATGGATTTTAGTACCTCTTTGTCTGTATAAAATGTTGCCTGCTAAGACAAACTGACCATCGGATCTTTTAGCACCCAAGCGTTTGGAATGGGAATCACGACCGTTCTTAGTACTACCAACACCTTTTTTAGATGCGAATAACTGAAGGTTAAACTTTAACATAACGACACCTCCTCAGTTCGTAATATTATCTAACTTAATATTCTCAGGATACTCCATGCTCACGCCGTTTAAGCCAATGAGCAAGGTTTTCAATACTGCCTGAGCCTTAATTTCTTTTTCATGTTCTATTTCTTGCGGCAATCGCAAGCTGACATATCCATCGTCACTTTGTTTGACCATGACCTGTCCTACCTGCTCCAAAAGCGAATTTACTGTGCTGATAGCCAATACTGACACCGCTGCACAGACGATATCCTGCCCATGAGGAGCAAAATCGGCATGTCCTTTTAAGTCAAAGCCCACCAAGCGTTTACCCTGCCAAAAAATCTTTGCGTTTATCATTACGCCTCAATCTTTTCTACAGTAACTTTGGTGAACGGCTGACGATGACCTTTTTTACGACGATAGTTCTTTTTAGCTTTAAATTTGAATACAACGACTTTTTTACCTTTGCCGTTTTCTTCGACTTTTAAAGTTACTTTTGCACCGTCAACATAAGGAGCACCAACTGTTAAAGCGCCGTCTTTGTTTACCATCAATACTTTGTTGATTTCTACGGTTTCACCGGCTTCAGCGTGTAATAATTCTACCTGCAATACATCGCCCTCTTGAACTTTGTATTGTTTACCACCGGTTTCAATAACTGCGTACATCAAAATACACCTCCTCTAGAAGTACTCGCCCAATACCAGGCAGCTTATTCAAGCATTTCCAAGCCCGTTCGGTGCGGTTGGAAAAAGGGCACAAGCCCACTTACATCAAATTATTATACAACAATTTGTCTTTCAAGTCAAGATATTTTTTTGCATTTTTCTGCTTTTTCCTGAAAGAAAAACGGCCGAGCACCAACTCGACCGCAGAAATCAACCTCTTTTGTACTTCTTGTTAAAAGCTTCTACACGACCAGCAGCTGCACGAGTGTGATGCTTACCGGTGTAAAAAGGATGGCATTGAGAGCAAACCTCAACTTTGATGTCCTTATTGCTGGTTGATTTAGTTTCGAAAGTATTACCGCAGGCACAGTGTACTTGCACGGTATTAAATTGTGGATGAATACCTTCTTTCATGTTTTCCACCTCTTTTTTGAATTTCTTATTGACACTCTTCTAAGTATACATATAAATTTCAGACAAGTCAAGTAAAATTTCGCATTAAAACAAAAAAATTTTTATACCTTACCGCTACTTTTCGCTTTGTTTATCCAAGCAATTTGCCACTATCATGCTTAAAGCCTCTTCAGCCTTGATTATCTCCTCAGTAGCTAAAATATCGCCATAAATATCTGCCAGTGTCGCTTGCAAATGCTTGATATTAGCTAAAATACGCTCGATATCCTGTGGCAAATTTTCATTGCTATTTTTGCTGTAGCAAACAAAATCATCTTTAATTTTTTCCGCGGCTATTGCCAGATTGGCTTTCGGTACGACCAAAAGCTCGATATTCTCGCTGTCCCAATTATTATAGTAAATCGTATTTTCATAGCCTATTTGCGCTGCTAATTTTGCCAGTTCGGTCAAAATCGCATTTTTGTCCTGCCAAGCAGATGGCAGATATTGCTTATGGATAATACCTTTGAGTATTTCCGTATAGTAATCCTCTTTTTGCACCATATCCAGACCCTTGGCAAAGCGGATATGCGTTACGGCTTTATTTTTTAAAAAATATTTCTCCACTAATTCGGCGACTATTTCTTCTTTGCTTTGGTTTAATTTTACCGAGCATGGAGTCATATCCTTATTACAGCAACTTTCGTCTAATAGCTCTGTATTGATACGAATTTGCTCCTCTAAATCATTGATTTTCGATTCGTAAATCGCATATGTCTCTTTGTCCAGATACTCTTGCAAGTCAAATACCTGCATTTGTCCAAAGTGGCTTTCTGCTATTTTGTCCGCAATAATCAGCTTTTCGTTTTTTAAGATCAGTCCCTCGAGCAAATTAGTATTATGTGGCTGATGTACCAGCTCTATATCTATCCCTGTCTCTGCCAAGCTATGCGCTATAGTTTTATATAACCTGCTACGAATTTCTTCGCTCGCTCCTTTGAGCCAGATGAGATGTTGCATTTCGGATATTTCCTGCGCCAAAAAACTTTTGTAGCCGTCTTTGGTATAGCCTGACAAAAAGCAGTCTGTCAGCTTTCCCATCCGTATCCTCATTTGTATCACTCCCGCCACTGGTCTAATAATGTATCTTATTAGCCCGGTAGCGTTTTCGTGCAGATTACTTCATTAATTGCTCTAATCTACCATGGCGATCGTGAAAGACATTGTATTGTACCTTTTGATAATCATTGATTGCTTCGGTGGTTTCTGCTTCGCCTTTTTCGTGAAAGACACCATCGCTATCCATATAGCCCAAGGCATTAATTACCGGCATTTCTGCGCGCAAGGCATTTAAAAACTCGCCATAGCCATTGGTTTCAATACCTGCTTTTTCTAAAAGGATGTTTCCCAAATAATTCAAGCTGATCGCATCGATATTTTCTTCTTCAATATCATAATTTGCCCAAATCATAAACGGGACTTGGTACTGCTTGATTTTATCGGCAAAGGTAAACTCGCTTGTCTCTTTACCGATAGTTTTTTCCAAGAAATTATCACCTAAATTCGGCTGATGGTCGCCAAAAAAGCAAATAATAACCGGCTCATCGACACTATTAAAATAATCCAGCAAATTTTTCAAAGCCTTGTCCGATTCTCTGATAACCGAAATGTATTGCGAAGCGACATTGTCCTTGCGTCCATTTTTCGTTCTGACATTGACATACTCACTAATACCGCTGGTGGTTAATTCATAGCCACCATGATTTTGAATTGTGACATTAAAAATAAACATTTTTTCATCATCTTCGCGCTCTTCAAAACGCTTGATCAAATATTTATAATCACACGCATCGCTCACATAATACCAGCGCATCATTTGCGGATTTTCATAGTAATCTATATCTAAAAATTCGTCAAAGCCCAACAACGGATAGACCTTGCTCCGTTGCCAGTTTTTCGCCGCTGCCGGATGCATTGCCACTGTAGTATAGCCCCGGTCTTTAAGTACAGTCGCTAATGATGCCTGCTCAAAATTAAGCGATTGCTGATAAGGGATATAGCCGGAACCAAAAAAGTACATACTATTGCCGGTCAAAAATTCAAATTCGCTGTTACAGGTAGTACCACCCAAAACCGAGACATATAAATTGCCCCGAATGGTATTGTTTTTATAGCTATAAAAATTGTTCAGATAGGACTTGTCCGCATAAAAATCCCCTAATACCGCTAAATCCGCAAAGGATTCATTCATAATAGCGATGATATGGGGTTTGACTTGGTCTTTGCTTTCGTCCGGCAACGCCTCTATAGCCTGCTCGTCTGTGGGCAGATATTTCGCGACAGTTTTTTGCACATTTTGCGTGCTGTAGCCGTTTGGCTTTTCGATGTACATATATTTTCCGTTCATAAATATACCGGCTAAAACTCCATTTTCGGAATAAGTCAAATTTTGATCCCAGCCGTTGATCGTCATACCATGCTGATACCAAAATCCGGTCGCATATATCGTACTAAATGAATAAACCAGCACTACGGCTAATACTACGACATCAGCCACTCTTTTCGTCCAGGATATTTTCCCTCTGCCAAAGCGCGTCGCCACAGCTACGCAAAAGCTCATCAGCAAAATTGCCGAAATAATCTCCGTATTCAGCGTCATTTCATAGGCACCTACTACCTGCTTGGCTGTGCCGATAGCATAAATATCCCACGGAAAAAGCGGTGTCCCGCGAAACGCATGGACAAAATGATTGGCGATGCCGATAGCGGTCACTGCCACCGTACCGAAAAGCATCATTGCTTGATAGTTTTGCGTCAAAAGCAAAAAGAGCACATAAATTATCTGCGCTAAAAAGACATTCAGCCAAAAAGCCTGCGCGCTCAGTTCTACGCCATAGCCGCTCAAGCCCTGCACTAATTGGACTGCTAAATACGGCACTACCAAAAAGCCCACTATTTGCCCTACTCTGGCTCCATAGCCTCGCCAGATAGGCAATAAAAGGATTATCGGTGTAGTTAGTGCCAAAAACATATGCTTGCTAAATAAGCTCTTGCGAAAAAAGCTCTCGATGTAGTAAAGTTTTATATGGCTCAAAACCAACCCCACCAAAACTATCATCAATATTCCTGCTAATGCCAGTTTGAGTAGGCTTTGGTGTTTTTCGTCCATATTTTTAATATTGTCAAACCATATTTTTATCTTTTCCAAAACTTGTATCCTTCCTCTCTCTAGGTGAAACAATATTATTTTACAATTATTTTACCAATTGTGCAACGCTTTTCTGCTTTTGCAAAGAATTTTTAACTTTTTTAACACTCATTTTTGCAAATTTTTGAGATTAGTAGAGTTTTTTCTCTAAAAGTATACTTTTACAAACTATATTAAAATCTAAAATTTTTTCTTTTTCGTTAAGAGGGTTAGGGGGTGTTCCGATTCACCCCCTTAAACCCTCTTAACAATCACCCTAACCCCCTTAAAACGGGTGCTCAATCGCCGCACGGCTAAAATCACTTCGGTCAAACGTGTTTTTGTCCGTTGAAATTTCTATGCCGCGTGGACAATTCTATCTGTCGTTAATTATATGGTGGCTGCGCGTGCGCTTGAATATAGGCGCATATGTAACCATTTCGCTTTAGTAACTACAAATGTACAGCTGAGCTACATTCACCATTGCGAGGGGAATGAGGAGATCCAAAGAGGAGAAAGGGGGCAAGCACCTGCCCCCTTTCTACCTCTTTGAAAAAGGTTTTTTAAATTCCTAATCCCTCTTAACGAAAAAGTTTTTAAATTTAACAAATGTGATAAAAAGCGAAAGAAAACGCGCACTTTAAATGTAAAATTTTTTAAATTATGTTGACAATATGGGCGAATAATGATATTATAAAACTGATAGCTGGTGCATGCACCAGTATAAACTGTGAAAAGCTCTGCGGAGTTTTTATATCATATCGGCACTTGCATCCGGAGCAAATGCCCGATACACACAATCATACCGGGAAAATAAAAGAGAGTGAGGAAGTAAGTATGAAAAAAGGCAAGAAATTTACGGCGGCGCTTTTGTGCATCATGATGATGCTGACAATGATGCCCGCCATGGCTTTTGCTGACGGTGGTACGGCTACTTATATAGATGGCACCAGTACCCCTGCAAATAGTAGTTTGCAGTTAAGCAAAAGCTTGACACAGGAGGCTAATGGTACCTATACCATTAAGATGGAGTCGTATTTGAATGGTAGCGTAGAAAGCGATGGAAGAGCTACTGATTTCGTAGTCGTCCTCGACCAATCCGGCTCGATGGCTAAAGACGATACTATTTTGGGCTTTATAGAGATACCTGCGTATATCACCATTGGTAATGGCGATACCAGCATACTAAACAAAGATGCTGATTTAGGTGCTAAAGAGGGTTTCTATCAATGCAAGCTGAAAAAGAGCTTTTCCTCTGAATATGACACAGATACTATTCTTTGGCATAATATGAAATATGAAAATAACCAATGGTTAGTTGAATATGGCGGAAATTGGTATTCGGCTGACGGCTTTGAGATAGAGTACGCATTTGGTATAGTTAAAGTTAAATATTCTTTAGAGGATATTCAAGTATTAAAAGTTGATGCGGCTAAAGTAGCTGTAAGAAGCTTTGTAGATACTGTCGCTGCAAAAACTACTGCTGATAACGATCATCGTATCGCTGTAGTAGGATTTAGTTCTGACAATTATTCCACTCATAATAAACACTTTACTAAAGATAAATTCGGTTCTGATTTAGTAGTGGCTAATACTAGTGGCTTGAGAGATGTCGTACTGGATTTTGGTGCAGATGGTGGTACCTATACTCATGATGGTATGCAGATGGCAGAGGATATCTTTGCAGCTGAAAAAACTGCTGATGCAGATGCTTATGCTCAGCGTGGTCATGTAGTAGTTGTTATCACTGACGGTGAGCCCGGTCAAAGTGGTTTTAACTCAAGATATGCTGATGCGGCATTAAATCATGGTGATAATTTAAAATCGAATTACAACAGTAAAATTTATACTATTGGTTTAAATTTAAATGTTGGCGACGATAGTTCTGTTTCTAAATTTATGAATTACCTATCCAGCAACTATAGCGGTGTTAAATCTATGAGCGAGGGTGCGAGTGCTACTGCTGTAGATACCGGATACTATGCAAAGATTAATTCTCCGACAGCATTAACCAGTATTTTGAACTCGATTGCTAACCAGTATATCACTATACCTGATGAATTGCAGGATGTTGATGGAAATGCTGTTTTAGTAGACGCTATCAACGGTGATGTATTTGATATTACAGGTGTTAGTGCAGGTAATGTATCTGCTTATACTGTAGATATGGTTACCGGCGATGAAACAGACATTGATAGTGACAATATCACTGTAAGCGGTGGTACTGTATCTGTTAACGGTTTTGACTATACCGATGAGGCTAATATTGTAACCTATGAAAACGGGCAAGCTACCGGCGGTAAAAAATTAGTAGTAGAAATTACCGGATTGAGCTTGAAAGAAAACAATATTTTAGCCGATAATGCTAAAATCGATTCTAATAACGGTACTGCTGATATCAAAGTAGGCACTACCAGCAAAGTAGGTGTCTCCAGTCCGCAGATGGATGGTGTACCGGTAACTATTCAGTATTACTATGATGAGGTAGCAGGCACTGATGCTACCGATACTGTAACCAAATATTCTATCAGCGGTACTACTATCACTAAAGACTTTGCTGAAGAGGAATTTGCCGTTGACAAAACCGCTGATGGCTATGATTATGATAGAATAGAATTAAATGGTGAAGAGGAAGATGGCGATGTAACTGATAATGGTTTGACCATTGATGTATACTACACCAGCTCTAATCCTAATCCTAATCCTCCTTCTGAATACACCGTAACCTACAAACAGCCTACCGGTGCTACCGGCACTGATGTTGAGGATGTTGTTACTGTAACAGCAACTAGCAATAGCTATACTTTGAAATCATGGGCTGTTGTTTCTGCACAGGCAGTAACAAATGGCGGTACTGCATGGGCAGCGCCTGATGTCGAAAAAGAATTTGACTGCTGGGTATTAAGCACTGATAGTACCGCAACCTATGCACCCGATGCATCATATACTATTACCGGTGATGTGACCTTTGTCGCTAAATATAAGACTAGAACTGCAATAGTCTATGTACAACCTGAATCGGAGTCCGGTGCTACCGGTGATAAGGTTGTAATCGATGTAGAACCTGGTACACATGCTTTAAAAACCTGGGGTGAGGTATCCAAAATGGTAACACCTAACTGGGCAGCACCTGAGGGTAAAGAGTTCAAATATTGGATAGATGGTGATCAGAATTCTCGTAATCCGGGTTATGAAGTTAGCATTACCGCAGGGCAGTTAAAACGCTTTGTCGCATATTATGGTCCAATAACTACTACTGTAACCGTAACCTACAAACAGCCTACCGGTGTAACCGGCAATGATGTTACTAAAGGAAATGTATCAAAAGGTAACTATAACTTGCTTGATAGAACCGCTACTGATTTCACCGGTTGGGATACTCCTACCGGGAAAGAGTTCAAAGGCTGGAAATTAGAGGACGCTGCTGATACAGCATTAGTAGCATCTCCGTATGATTTACAGGCAAACACTACCTTTGTCGCAGTGTATGGTGATCCTACTCCGATACAGTATAGAGGTGTAGTTGTCTATTATCAATATGGCGGCGGATTTGACTCTGACTATAAGGGCGAGCGTGTTATAGATGACGCACCTGTTGTAACTACCGCTGATAATGGCGATGTAACTGTGGAATTGTTGAGCTTCAGTGATGTTACCGGTAAAGCAGCAGCTGATGAATTTACTGTTGATTGGACTAAACCGTCTAAGATGAAATTTAACGGCTGGAAATATTTAGAGGAAGATCAAATACCTGTTGATCCCAGAGCTATCTCGACCACCGATTTGTACAATGTCTCGATCACTATTAGCGCAGATGATATGAAAGAATTAGCACCTGGTGGTCAATTTGAACTTAATTTCATGGCTAACTATAAAAAATCCAGCAACACTGTTTATTACACTTTGAATTTTGAGACTAACGGCGGTAGCCAGATTGATTCTATCACCAGAGTAAGTGGCTCTATCATCGATTTGGACGAATTTGTACCGACCAAAAAAGGCTACAATTTCAAAGGCTGGTATACTGATGAGAAATTGACCACCAAAGCAGAAACTCAATTCCCATTAACTCAGACTATGACTGTTTATGCTAAATGGAGCGAGAAATCTACCAATGCTAATGGCACTCCGAGCGATTTGAACAGCAAGGATCATATTAAATATGTTGTTGGTTATCCTGATGGCTATGTCCGTCCGAATAACTTTGTAACTCGTGCGGAGACTGCTTCGATGCTGTATCGTTTGTTGACTGATGAGCGTAGAGCAGAGGTCAAGACCTATAGCAACAATTTCACTGATGTATCTGCTAGTGCTTGGTATGTAGAGCCGGCATCGTCGATGTATAAAGGCGGTTATATCGCAGGCTATGAGGACGGTACTTTTGGTGGCGATAGAAATATCACCAGAGCAGAGTTTGTCAGTATGTTAGTTAGATTTATCGGTGCTGATGAGGGTGTAATGAACTTCACCGATGTACCGCAAAATCATTGGGCATACAAAAATATCGCTATTGCTACTAGCCAAGGCTGGACCAGTGGCTACAGCGATGGTACCTTTAAGCCTGACCAGGCTATCACTCGTGCTGAGGCTATGAGTATTATCAACCGTGTCTTGAATCGTGGTGTTAATGCTTCGAGCAATATCAGCGGATTCAAGGCTTGGCCTGACAACTACAGCAATGCTTGGTACTACTATGATGTAATCGAGGCTACCAATAGCCATGATTATACCGGCGAAAGACCGAGCGAAAACTGGAGCAATGTAAAATAATTTTAGATAATAAAAAAGTCCTTGTCGAGCAAAATTATGCTTGACAAGGGCTTTTTTTCATAGTATAATCAAGAAAATATCAAAAGACTATGAAGAGAGCAAGTAGCTTTTTAGTAAAACTATGCAGAGAGGGACTGGTGCTGAAAATTCCTTAGTCCTATCAAGCGAAGCAGTCTTGGAGTCGGCGGCTGAATTATAGTAGGCTGGCACGGGGTTCTCCCGTTATAGGGAAGCGATATGATAGTATCGGCAGAGTGCGGGATTTTTCCCGAATTTAGGTGGTAACACGGTATATTCGCCCTAAATGCGTAGGCATTTGGGGCGTTTTTTTATAGCTAATTTATTTTAAGGAGGATAAATCTATGAACATGAAATTATTAAAGCTTTTGAACAAGGACGCGAGGTATTCGGTGGAGGATTTGGCAGTCATGCTAGGGTTAAGCGAGGCTGAGGTCGCGGCGGATATAGATGAGATGGAAAAAGAGGGGATTATTTGCGGTTATAAGCCACTTATCGACTGGGAAAAGGTCGATGAGTCGTATATTTCGGCAGTGATTGAGATCAAGGTTATTCCGAAAGCAGGCTTGGGCTTTGAGGAGGTCGCTAAACGGGTGATGAAATATCCGGCGGTGGAGACGGTGTATTTGATGAGTGGCGGCTATGATTTGATGGTTTTGGTTAAGGGCAAGACTTTTAAAGAGGTAGCGATGTTTGTGTCTAAGGAATTATCGACGATTGATTCGGTGACATCGACGGCGACACATTTTGTGTTGCGCCGCTACAAGGAAATGGATGTAGATTTGTATGCTGCTGAGCCGGACGACAGGGGGAGCTATCTTTTATGATTAATTACGATAATATTTTAAATAACAAGGTCAAGGCTGTGAAGCCCTCCGGCATTCGTAAATTTTTCGATATTGCCGAGCAGATGGAAGATGTAATTTCCTTAGGCGTGGGCGAGCCTGATTTTCAGACGCCATGGCAGATTAGACAGGCAGGTATTCGTTCGTTGGAAAATGGACGGACGAAATATACTTCGAACTGGGGCTTGATTCAGTTAAGAGCGGAGATCGCCCGCTATGCGAAACGCAAGTATGATTTGAATTATGATCCGGAGCATGAGATATTGGTCACAGTCGGTGGTAGTGAGGCTATCGATATGTGTGTGCGCGCGGTGGTCGAGCCGGGCGATGAGGTTATTATCCCACAGCCGAGCTATGTCTGCTATGAGCCGGCGGTGGCATTGTGCGGTGGTGTGCCGATAATTGTCGAGACCAAGGCGGAAAATGAGTTTAAATTGACCAAGGAGGAATTGCTGGCTAATTTATCGCCGAAAACTAAGGCGGTGATTTTGCCCTATCCGTGCAATCCGACCGGCGCAATTATGGAAAAGGCGGATTTAGAGGCTTTGGCAGAGGTGCTACGCGAGCGTGATATTGTGGTAATTTCCGACGAAATTTATGCGGAGCTGACTTTTGGCGATACCA
>CAYTOM010000017.1:0-10775 GCA_964439335.1 uncultured Peptococcaceae bacterium
AAGTCCAGTGCTGCTTTGACGGTTCTTTCCAGAGCTTCCATGCCTTTGCGATGACCAAAGGTGCGTGGCAAGCCTTTTTTTTGCGCCCACCGCCCATTGCCGTCCATGATAATAGCTACATGGGCAGGAATGTTATTTTGATCAAGCATCTCAAGGCTGATGGCTTCATCATTTTTAGGCATCATATCACCTACTTTGCTTAAATTTTCCCATTGTAATCTTTCTTATTATAATACTTTTTGGAAAAATGCACAAGAGCAAACTTTATACTGTAATTAATATTTATAGTTTTAGAGAAAAATGCTTTGAAAAAACGGATACGAATTAAAAAAGTAAGCTGTAAAAGGTAAATTTGCAAGGATATGGATAGAGATGAGGAGGGATATTAAAAAAATAATATAATTTATGTGTTTTTTGTGAAAAAACTATTTTGTCAGCTAGGATTTTGTGCTATAATACATTTTATTAGTATAGTGTTTGTATTTTTTAGCTCTGGATAACTTTAGGGGGATAATTTTAATGGACGAGCATGCAGTAAAAAAATTAGAAGATATGGCCAAGTCTATCAGACGCGATATCGTCGAGATGATTGGCGAAGCAAAATCCGGTCATCCGGGTGGGTCGTTGTCGGCGGTAGAGATTGTGACATATTTGTATTTCGCCGAGATGAATATTGATCCATTGGAGGCTAAATGGCAGGAGAGAGATCGTTTTGTCTTGTCAAAAGGTCATGCGGCTCCGCTGTTGTATGCAGTATTGGCGCATAGAGGATTTTTCCCAAAGGAAAGTCTGTATACTTTGCGTAAATTTGGCTCCAAATTGCAAGGTCATCCTGATATGAATAAGGTACCGGGGGTAGATATGTCGACCGGTTCTTTAGGGACAGGTATTTCGGCGGCGGTAGGTATGGCTATAGCCGGCAAGCTGGACAAAGCTGATCATCGTGTATTTACTTTGTTGGGCGATGGCGAATTGCAAGAGGGGCAGGTCTGGGAGGCTGCGATGGCGGCAGCTCATTACAAGCTGGATAATTTGATTGCTTTTGTGGATAATAATGGCTTGCAAATCGATGGTAATATCGATGATGTTATGTCGCCGGCACCGATTGCTGAGAAATTCAGAGCTTTTGGCTGGTTTGTGCAGGAGATTGACGGACATAATTTTGAGGCTATTGCCGAAGCATTGGCTCAGGCTAAGGCTAACAAGGGATGTCCAAGTATGATCGTAGCTCATACGGTAAAAGGCAAGGGTGTGTCTTTCATGGAAAATCAGGCATCATGGCATGGCAGTGCGCCGAGTGCGGAGCAGGTAGCAGTGGCATTGAGTGAACTGAAGTAGAAGTAGGGGGAAATAGTATGAGTAAACAAGCTACCCGTGACGCTTATGGTTTGGCGTTGGTGGAATTGGGCAAAGAAACTGAAAATATCGTAGTTTTAGATGCGGATTTATCGAAATCGACTAAAACTTGTAATTTTAAGGATGCTTATCCGGAGAGATTTTTTAATATGGGTATTGCTGAGCAAAATTTGCTGGGTGTAGCCGCAGGATTGGCGGCATCGGGCAAGGTACCGTTTGCTTCGAGTTTTGCGGTATTTGCTGTAGGCAGAGCCTATGACCAGATCAGAAATTCGATTGCTTATCCGAAATTAAATGTCAAGATTGCGGCTACTCATGCCGGTCTGACCGTAGGTGAGGACGGTGGCTCGCATCAGATGCTGGAGGATATCGCTTTGATGCGCGCTTTGCCTAATATGACTGTAATTGTGCCGGCAGACGGTGTGGAGGCAAAAGCGGCAGTATTGGCAGCGGCTGAGTACAAAGGACCTGTGTATATTCGTTTGGGTCGCTCAAAGGTAGAAACTATTTTTGACGAGAATTATAAATTCCGCATTGGTAAAGGTGTCGTTGTTAAAGACGGCAGTGATGTGACTTTGTTTGCTTGCGGTATCATGGTGGAGACTGCTTTAAAAGCGGCTGAATTGTTAGCTCAGGAGGGCATCAGTGCGGCGGTGGTTAATTTGAGTACGATCAAACCGTTAGATACTGCATTGGTAGTGAAGATGGCTGAGCAGACTAAGGCGGCTGTGACTTGTGAGGAGCATAATATCTATGGCGGTTTAGGCTCAGCTGTAGCAGAGTGCTTGGTGGAAAATTATCCGATTCCGATGGAAAAAGTGGGCGTGGAGGATAAATTCGGTCAGTCCGGATTACCTGATGAGCTTTTAAAGGCGTATGGCTTGACGGCAGAAAATATTGCCGAGAAAGCTAAGGCTGCTATTGCTCGCAAGGCGTAAATAAAAAATTAAGAAGCAAAATCCCTACATTCGCGTAGGGATTTTGTTGGATTATACATATTTGGTGATAAAAATGTTAGGAAAGAGTAAAAAATATCAAGATATCATGTTTTTTGAAAAATTCCTTTGCAAATCAGCGCTAAACATGGCAAAATAAAAGGGATTAGAGCTGTATACATAAAAATTTGAGCAGATGACGAAGCAAGATGATAAAAATAGATTTGGAAATGTTTGACCGATAAATAGCTCAAGACTAAAAGTGAGGTATGAGGATGATTCAGTTTATCAATGTGACCAAGGAATATCGCAATGGGACAGTGGGGCTACGAGATATTAATGTCAAAATCGAGGACGGGGAGTTTGCCTTTTTGATAGGAGCCAGTGGGGCAGGCAAATCAACTTTTACGAAGCTGATGATTAGAGAAATAGCACCGAGTAGTGGCAGTATTTTGATCGATGGCAAGGGTATCCACCGTTTGAAACGGCGCGAGATACCGATATTTAGACGCAATATGGGATTTGTGTTTCAAAATTATCGCTTGCTCAGTGACCGTACAGCCTTTGAAAATGTCGCTTTTGCGATGGAGGCATTGGGCTATGGGCGTGATGAGGTCAAAAAAAAGGCGATGTATGCTTTGGGGCAGATGGGTTTAGCCAATAGAGCGCAGCATTTTCCGGCAGAATTGTCCGGTGGTGAGCAGCAGAGGGTGGCTATCGCCAGAGCTATCGTCAATAATCCGAAAATATTAGTGGCTGACGAGCCGACGGGTAATTTGGATTTTGAAACTTCCAGAGAAATCATGGATATTTTGTACGAAATCAATAATAATGGCACGACTATTTTGATGGCGACGCATGATAGAGGAATTGTGGAAAAAAGTCATCACCGTATTTTGACTTTGGAAAACGGGAGATTGGTCGGTGATGATAATTTATTGGCAGGCTATGCAATCGGGCATAGTAATGTCAAGAGAAAAAGCAGTGTGCTTTTAGATGTAGCGGAGCAGGAAAGGGATAGTCGCAGATTTCATGCGGCGACCGAGGAGATTGGGCGTGTTAATAGTCGGTTGAGCATAGATGATGCTGTGGCACCTAGCCATGCTCAAGCGAAGCCCCATAAAGCACCGACTGTGACAAATGGGTTATCTAATGCACGATATGAGAAAAAGGAAACCACCAAGCAGGTGCTGCTGGGGGGCAATGATAGTGCGCTCAAAAATGTGCAAAAGACACAAAGTGTACGAGAGTTACCAAAGGAATTGATTAAGCAGGAGGGCGTGGAGAGTGATAGTAAAAATACGCGCTCGGAGCAAATCAAAGCTGTTTTGGAAAAAAGCAATGGTTTAAAAAGACAGGATATGATTGATGAGAAAAAGGCAACTTTGGTTGAGGAAAAATCAGCAGAAACTACGGAAAGTAAGCCGATTGTTAATCAAGTGGAAAACAATACCTCGACAAAGACGAATGATGATTGGGAAAGATTGATTTTAGAGGCCTTTAAGTAGGGGGTAGGAGAAATGGTGAAATTAAAAAATTATCTGCGCTATGGCCTCAGAGATACCTTTCGGGCATTGTGGCGGCACAAAGCAATGGTAGCGGTGACGGTATTGACGGTGACGATTACTTTTATGGTGCTGGGTGGGGCGGTATTGGTTTCGGCTAATGGGCAGCATATCGAGCAGACCTTGGAAGATGATATGGAAATCGTCGTATTTTTAGATACCGATGTCACTGTAGATGAACGAGGAATAATCGAAGATAAAATAGAGTCTTTAGATGGCTATGAGAGTATGCGGTATGTCAACAAAGCAGAGGCACTGGAAATCATGGGCGAGCGTTTTGGTAGCGAGACCGGATTGACTAATGCTTTGGGCGGAGTAAATCCATTACCCGATGCGTATTATATCAAAATGCAGGAAATAGAAAAAATGCAGGCGGCATCGCAAGTCTTGGAGGGCTTGGACGGTGTGGAATTAGTGCGCTATGGACAGGATACGGTCAAAAATATGTCGGCTTTTTCCAATGCACTATGGATAGGCTGTATCATCGTGGTAGCGGCTATGGTGGTAGCGGCGTTGGTGCTGGTCAATAGTACGATTCGCTTGACAGTTTCGGCTCGAAGCGAGGAAATTGCTATCATGAAATATATCGGTGCAACTGATTTTTATGTCAAAACTCCGTTTTTCCTAGAAGGGGTAATTTTAGGCTTAATGGGTGGCATGGTGGCATTTTTGCTATTGTATTTAGGCTATGGGGCAGTGATAAATTATGCTACAGAGCATATCGCCTTTTTAAATTTGATTACGGACAAGACTTTAGTGGTCAAAGTAGGGCTTTATTTGCTTTTAGGTGGAGCAGTATTGGGCGGATTGGGCAGCAATATTGCGGCGCGTAAGTATTTAAAGGTGTAGAGCGTAGTATAAATTAAAAAGAAAAAGCATAAGATAGCACAAAGGAGAGGACATAGTTTGAAAAAGGTATTAAAAAATGTTTTATGCATAATTTTATGCTTTTGTGTGGTATTTACCGCGATAGTAGGCACTTGGAGCGTGCTGCATAAGGACGAAGTGACGAAATTTTTATATATTGCCAATTTGATTAGGGATAATTATTTGTTCGAGTATGAGACTGATGATTTGCTTGAGGGCGCGATGAGTGGTATGGTCGAGGCATTGGGGGATCCGTACTCGGTATATATGGACGCGGAAACTACGGAGCAAATCTATGAGTCGAATGCCGGAGTGTTTGGCGGGATAGGTATATATGCGACTTTGAATGATGAGGGTAGAGTAATTGTGTCCTCGCCGATTGCCGGTGGACCCAGCGATAAAATCGGCATTTTGGCTGAAGATGTCATCTATGCGGTCGATGACCAGGAAACTATCGGCATGGATTTAGATGCAGTCGTGGCTTTGATGCGTGGCGAGGTTGGTACGGAGGTCAAAATTACGGTAGAGCGTGATAATGAATTAAAGGATTTCGTGATTACCAGAGATTATATCGACGAGCAGACGGTAGCAGCGGCGGTGCTGGAGGACGATAAACGCATAGGCTATATTGCTATCAGTAAATTTTCGGAAAATACCGATGAGGCTTTTGCCGAGGAGTTAAATGGTTTAATCGACCAAGGAATCGAGAGTTTGGTTATTGATTTGCGCAACAATGGTGGCGGTAGCGTAGAGGCGGCGTGCAATATCGCGGCATTGATGGTGCCGGAGGGACCAATCGTGCAGATAGTTGATAAAGACGGCAAAAGCAATGTCATTAATTCACCTGGCGAGCAAATTACGGCGCCGATTGTGGTGCTGGTTAATGGGTATTCGGCTAGTGCTTCGGAAATTTTGGCAGGGGCGGTGCAGGATACCAAAGTAGCTACCTTGATAGGGACGACTACTTATGGCAAGGGTATTGTGCAGACGGTGTATTTTTTGAATGACGGCACCGGTATAAAATTGACCGAAGCGAAATATCTGACGCCAAACGGTAATGATATTAACAAAAAGTGAATCACTCCGAATATAGTTGTCGAATTGTAGAAAAATAAGGACACTCAGCTCGAAGTAGCGATAGAATATTTGCGTAGTCAAATGGCGCAATAAAATGATATGGATTTTTTATAAAAAACCATAAATTTTATTTTATATAGAGGAGAAAAATATAAAAGAAACAACTTGCCACACTATATATAGTGTGGTATACTTTTTGTGGAGAAAAAAATGCAACTAAATGTGGAGGTGAAAAATCATGCGTTGTCCTGTGTGCCATAATGACAGTAAAGTAGTGGAAACACGCGTAAATGATAATGGGACGAGCATTCGCCGCAGGAGAGAGTGTATAGTGTGCGGCAAAAGATTTACGACCTATGAAAAGATAGAGGATATGCCACTAATTGTGGTTAAAAAAGATGGGCGCAAGGAGCTTTTTGACGGGAGCAAGATTTTAAAGGGCTTGGTCAAAGCGTGTGAAAAACGACCGATTAGCTTGGAAAAATTAGAAGAGTTCGTGGATGAAGTAGAAAAGGATTTGAAGAATAATTATACCGAGGTTCATTCGGATATTATCGGGCAGACGGTCATGGATAAATTGATAGCTTTAGATGAGGTGTCGTATGTCAGATTTGCTTCGGTATATAAGCATTTTAATGATGTGCAGACTTTTATACATGAGATCGAGCAAATGGAAGGTAAAAATAATGGATAATACTTTTGGCGAGGCTCATTTGTTGGAGCCGATTTATCGAATGATCAAGGTCGTGCAGAATTATGATGACAAAGATGCCAAGGTGGTAGCGTCATTGGCAGTGCAGTATATCAGCGATAATTATAAGGATAAGGCACTGAGCCGCATGGATGTGCAGGAAATTTTGCGCATGGTCTTGGTTTATTATAAAGATGGGTTTTACTACAGTCGTTATTTAGCAAATGAATTACAGGTGGCTACGGCACAGTGGGTTACGGTTTTGGCGGCGGATTTGCCGCTAACTATCGGGCAAATCGGGCAGGTAGCTGATGATTTGGCGAAATGGCTGGAGGATAAAGATGCTTTGGAATTAAAATCGGCAGAGGTGCTTGTGTGGTTTAAGGAAGCCTGCGGTTTTGATTTAGAGATGAAAAAGAGAATAGAGATTAATGAGCAATATTATTTAGACGAATTAATGCTTTTATTGAATAAATAATTTTGGGGAGGAACTGAGATGTTTACAAAAATTATTAAGCGTGATGGTCGTGAAGTGGCTTTTGATGAGACCAAAATTACCGATGCGATTTTTGCCGCAGCACAAGCCGTAGGTGGTGCTGACCGTGGGATGGCAATGCGCCTGACTTTAAAGGTAATGGATGCTTTGAAAGAAAAATACGGCGAGGAAGCCTTTACTGTAGAAGATGTGCAGGATACTGTAGAGAAAACATTGATCGAAAATGGTCATGCTGCTACCGCTAAGGCATATATTTTGTATCGTGCGGAGCGTACCAGAGTGCGTGAAACCAGCACTAGTTTGTTAGATGCCGTATCAGAGGTATTAAAGGAAACCAGTCGCGACAATGCAAATGTCGGTAATTCTCCGTCGGCTAAGGTTTTGCAGATTTCAGAGATTACCTCCAAAGAATATTATTTAAAACGCATGATTCCTGAGGACGAGGCCAAGGCTCATAACGACGGTGATTTTTATATTCATGATTTATCGTGGTATGATAAGACTATTAACTGCTTGCAGATACCTTTGGGGAGATTGCTGGCAGAGGGCTTTAATAATGGTCATGGCTATATCCGCCCACCAAAAGGCATTAAAACCGCAGCAGCTTTGGCAGCGATTATTTTGCAAAGTAACCAAAACGATATGTACGGTGGACAGGCTTTTGCTTATTTCGATCGTGATATGGGTATCTATGTCGAGAAAGAATTTGCTCGCCAAGAAAAAATGGTGCGCGAGATGCTCTCAGAGATGGGCGTAGAGGCTGATGAGGAAAAAATTGCCCAGGTAGTTGAAGAGAGGGTTGAGGAAGAGACTTATCAAGCAATGGAGGGCTTTGTCTATAATTTGAATACGATGCATAGTCGTGCCGGAGCTCAGGTGCCGTTTTCATCGATTAATTTAGGTACCGATACGACCAGAGGCGGTCGCATGATCACCAAAAAGTTGTTGGAAGCGTATGAAAAAGGATTGGGCAAAGGTGAATGCCCGATATTCCCGAATATTTGCTTTAAAATAAAAGATGGTGTCAACTATGAGCCGGAAGATCCGAACTATGATTTGTTTAAATTAAGTATGCAGGTAGCGTGCAAGAGATTGTTCCCGAATTTCTCTTTCCAGGATTCCAGCTTTAATAAATCGTATCAGCCGGAAGAGGTCGCTTACATGGGCTGCCGTACTCGTGTAATCGGTAATGTGAATGGTCCTGAAGTAACCGATGGTCGTGGAAATTTAGCGTTTGTAACGATTAATTTGCCGAGATTGGGTATCTTGGCTAAGGGTGATTTGGTCAAATTCTGGGCGAGCTTGGATAGTATGTTTGATTTGGCGGTTAAGGAATTATTGACTCGTTATGATGTCCAGCGCAAGATGAAAATGCGTGATTTCCCGTTCTTGATGGGGCAGAAATTGTATGTAGGCTGTGAGGATTTAGGCCCGAACGATACTATCGAGCCGGCTATTGTCAATGGTACATTGTCGGTAGGCTTTATCGGCTTGGCAGAGACTTTGCTCGCTTTGACCGGTAAACATCATGGCGAAAGCGATGAATCGCAGGCTTTGGGATTGTCTATTGTCAGCCATTTAAATCGCAAGTGCCAGGAGGCTACCGATAAATATCATTTGAATTTCTCACTTTTTGCTACTCCGGCAGAAAGCGTATCCGGTAAATTTATCGAGAAAGACAAAAAAATCTTTGGCGAAATTCCCGGCATTACCGATAAAGAATGGTACACTAATTCTTTCCATATCCCGGTAGATTACAAAATCGGGGCATTTGAAAAAATCAGCTTGGAAGGACCGTACCATAAATATTGCACTGCCGGTCATATTTCGTATGTAGAGTTGCCGAGTGGACCGAGCACTAATATTGAAGCATACGAAAAAATCGTGCGTGCGATGTATGACGCGGATATGGGCTATGCCGCAGTTAATTTCCCGGTAGATGTCTGCAAGACTTGCGGATTTAACGGAATTATTGACACTGATACTTGCCCTGCTTGCGGTAGCAAGGGAAATATCAGCCGCGTCAGAAGAATTACCGGCTATCTGTCTACTTTGGATTTGTTTAATGATGCGAAAAAGGCTGAGGTCGAGCATCGCGTAAAACATATGTAATAGTTGGTGAAATGTATGCTGAGATATGCAGGGATCATACCGGATTCGACAGTAGATGGACCGGGTATTCGGACGGTCGTGTTTATGCAAGGCTGCGTGCATGATTGCCCGGGGTGCCATAATCCGCAGACGCATGATCTAAATGGCGGTGAGGAAATCAGCACGCGTGAATTGGCGAAAATGATTTTAAAAAATCTAAAGGCTAATCATGCAGGGTTGACCTTGTCCGGTGGGGATCCGTTTTTGCAGGATGAGGAGCTGTGCGAGGTATTGGAATTTGTGAAAAAAAGAATGCCGGAGTTAAATATATGGGCATATACCGGTTATTTGTTTGATGAGATCAAAACCTCGCCACTGTTAAAATATTTAGATGTGGTGGTAGACGGACCTTTTAGATTGGCGGAAAAGAGCTTGAAATTGATTTATTGTGGTTCGGCTAATCAACGCTTGATTGATGTCAAAAAAAGCCTGGCGCAAGGCGAGGTAGTGGAGATAAAGGTCGATTCACAAGGAAGAATATTGTAAATCCATAAAGGAAGCTGTCCAAAAAGCAGCTTCCTTTTTAGCAAATGTTTTAAGGAGAAAGTGGCGATAAAAAACATACAAAATCATGGAAAAAACTAGAATAATTTTACAAAAAGAGGTTTACAATTGCGCAAAAAACAGTTATTATATACTTAGAGGGGAAAATAAGGATGTATTTTCTCAAGGGAATTTAAGAATATTATAATTGAGATGTATTGGGCAAAGGAGCGATTTTGTATGGACGCCAAAGAGGTATTGTGGAATTATTTTACATCAACCGGTGAAATAGGCAGCTATTTATTGTTAAAAGGACTGGAAAAGACAGATGATGGTAAATATAGCGGCAGTGTAGGAGAAAAAGAGGATAATGGACGAGTATCTATCGAGCGAAGCGATAATTTTAAAAAGTCAAGATTATAAAGAAAATGATAAAATCATCACTTTTTTCGGCAAAAATACGGGAAAAATGCGTGCTTTGGTCAAAGGGGCTAAAAAAAGCAATTCCAAGCTCAGAGGAGCTATCCAGAGCTTTAGTATAACTGATTTGACTTTAACCAAAGGAAAGGCGATGCCAATTGTGATCAATGGCGAGGTCAAGAAGAGCTTTGCCGGAATTAGCGACGATTATTTGGCGATAAATTATGCGTGTATTTTAGGAGAATTTGTGGATAAAATCATGCCGGAGGCAGAAAGCGATACGGAAGTTTATGATTTGCTGAAAGCCGGTATTATGGCGATGAGCGAGCGTAATGCTTGGAGCGGTTGCATGGGAGCGATATTTCGGCTCATGGAGCATATGGGATATGGCGCTGAGTATCAGTCGTGCATTTTCTGCGGTACGGAATTAAAAAATGGGAGTCGGATATATTGTCATGGAGATGGCTTGGCTTGTGAGGCTTGCTCCAAGGAAAGTGGAGAAAAGGGCTATCTTTTAAGCAGGGAAAGTGTAGCGGTTATTCGTTTTTTGCAGGAATTAGCAGTGGAGAATATGGGGCAGGTATATGCTTCGACGAAAGCTAAAGCGGAAATTGAGCGATATATCGAGTTGCAATTAAGCAATATTTTAGATTATCCGTTAAAAAGTTGGGAAATTTATAAAAAACACGAAAAAAGAGCTTGACAAAAAGGGGAAGATGTGGTAACCTAAAAAA
>CAYTOM010000018.1:0-10727 GCA_964439335.1 uncultured Peptococcaceae bacterium
TCAACGAGGTCACACTGCCGAGCAGGTGCGTTTAGCGGCGCAAATTTTAAAAGCGCAGGGGATAAAATTAGGCTTGCAAATGATGATAGCCCTACCCGGCGATACTCCGCAAAGAAGCCTGTCTACCGCGCGAGAAATAGCAAAATTAGCGCCGGATTTTGTGCGTATTTATCCGACCGCCATTATCAAGGACACTATGCTGGCGGATATGTGGCGCGATGGAGCGTATGAGGAGTGGGACTGGGATGTATTATTGGATACTACTGCTGAGGTAGCGACAATATTTAAGCAAGCAAATATTCCTATTATTCGTATCGGCTTGCAAGCGGCTGATAATTTGAGCCTCGACCGGGATTTATTAGGCGGAGGGTATCATCCGGCATTGGGTGAAATGGTGAAAAGCCGTATGCTACGCCGACAAATCGAGGAAATAGTAAAGCAATACCCACCGGGGAGAGCTTACGATATTTCGTGCAATGAACGACAAATTTCTCAAATCAAAGGTCAGCAAAATTCTAATATCCGCTATTTTGCTGACAAATATAAAATTAGGCTTTATCTCAAGCCTACAGAGGAGCTTTTATGGGATCAAATCATAATTGAGCCTAAATTTTAAGGAGGAAAAATATTGTATCTGAAAAGTTTGGAGATCCAAGGATTTAAGTCTTTCGGAGACAAGGTAAATTTTCAATTTACTCCCGGAGTCAGTGCTATCGTAGGACCCAATGGCAGTGGTAAATCCAATGTCGTAGATAGTATTCGCTGGGTTTTGGGCGAGCAAAGTGCCAAGAGCTTGCGCGGTAGCAAGATGGACGATATTATCTTTTCCGGTAGCAGTAAACGCCGGGCTGTAGGTATGGCGCAAGTGAGCTTGACTTTGGATAATTCCGATGGCAAATTTCCGATGGAGCAAAGCGAAATTACGATTACACGCCGTTTATATCGTAGCGGTGAAAGCGAATATATGATTAATAAAGCTCCGTGCAGATTAAAAGATATTCATGAGCTATTTTTAGATACCGGTGTCGGGCGCGAGGGCTTTTCGGTCATCGGGCAGGGCAAGGTCGATGAGATATTGAGCCTAAAAGCCGAAGACCGTCGTGGTTTGATCGAAGAAGCCGCCGGCATTATGAAATATAAATATCGCAAAAAAGAAGCCGAGCGTCGTTTAGAAGAAACTAATAATAATATGGATCGCCTCAATGACATCGTCTATGAATTAACGGAGCGTTTGACTCCATTATCGGAGCAAGCGCAAAAGGCGAAAAGCTATCATTTGTGGAAAAAGGAATTAGACACTTTGGCACTTAGTTTGGATTTAAGCGAAATGACTGTGGCTATGGAGAAAAAAAGTGTGCTTAGTCGTGCTTTGGAGCAGGAAAGCGATACTTATTTAGCGATGCAAACTGAGGTCAATACCCTAGATGGGGCTAATATTGTCCGCAAGCAGGAATTGGAAAATAAAGAGGAAGAGCTCAATCTCGCCAAAGAGGAAAATTTTAATTTGCAAAATGCCTTGGACAAAGGGGCAAATGAGCAGCGCATTTTGGAGCAACAAAAGGAGCAAATTTTCCAGCGTTTGCAGCAAATCACGCAGGAAAATGCTTATCTCAAGCAGCAAAAGGAGCATTTGGAGCAAGGATTAAAGGATAAAAATGCCGAGCAGCAGCAATTATCGGCGATTATGGAGGGCTTTTTAGCCGAATTAGCGCAGTATGAAAGCTCTGAGCAGGAGACATTAGCCGAATTAACCAAACAGCGCACCTTAGAGGAAGCAAACAGCAACGAATATTTGAATTTGTTGCAAGAGCAGGCTAAGCAAAACAATGCCAAGGTCGCCCTAGAGCAAAGCAGCAAGCAGCAGGAGCAGGTGCTACGCCGTAGTGAGGAAAAAAGCATACGCTTGCAAGGTGAAATTGAGCAAATAGAGGCTGAAATTGCTCGGCAAAATAAACAAAGCAACGAATTAAAAGAAAAAAAAGCACAGCTTTTTTCTATGCAGGAAAACACGCTCAAGCAGATGCAGGAAATAGAGCGAAAATATGAACTAGCCGTTAAAAATGAGCGCGCCCTAGATGCTCAGTGGCAAAAGCAAAATTCGCGCTATATCGCTTTAAGCGAATTAGAGGAAAGCGGTGACGGCTATCAGTACGGTGTAAAAAATATCTTAGAAGCCAAGCGCAAACAAAATTTAAGCGGTATCATTGGTACAGCGGCACAGGTGATCAAAGTACCGCAAAAATTTGAAAAAGCTATCGAAGTAGCGATGGGTGCTAGCTTGCAAAATATTATTACTACCTCGGATAGCGATGCGCAAAAGGCGATAGAATATCTAAAGGTGCAAAAAAAGGGACGAGCTACCTTTATGCCGCTTAATACCGTCAAAGGCAGCAAAGCGAGAGAGGATATTAAAGAAAAAGGCATCTTGGGATTGGCGTGTGATTTGATTGAGTATGAGGAAAAATATCGCGAGATTTTTTATAACCTTTTAGGGCGCGTCTGGATTGTCGATAATTTAGCTAATGCTGTAGCTATCGGAAAAAAGCACAATTTTTCCTTGCGTATGGTTACTTTGGAAGGGGAAATAATTACGCCCGGTGGCGCGATGACTGGTGGTAGCACCTATAACCAAAAGGGCGGTATTTTGCTCCGCTTACGCCGGATAGAGGAATTAAAGCAGGAAATTGCTCGTTTAGAGGAGCAATTAAAGCAAGCTCAAGCAGAAAAAGAGGGCTTGGAGCAAAAACTAGCTGATTTTAAGCAAAAAATAGCCAACCTAGCGGAAACGAGAGAAAAATATGCTAAAGATGAGCTTTTGCTGGCAAATTCTCTCACCCAAGCGAAAAAAGAAAATGAGCGTATTCATGCTGATTTGAGCTTAGAAATGCTTCAGCAGGACGAATCCGGACAATTGATTGCCCAAAATGAGCAAGAAATAGCCGAAATTAATCGCTTATTAGCTGATTTAGAGCAAAATTTAGGAGCATGGCAAAATAAAGAGAGCTCTCGGCGTGAAATTATAAGCCAACTGGAGCAGAGCTTGCGCGAGTGGCAAAATAAACGCCACGACCAAGAGCTGATTGCTACTCAGCATAAAGAACGCCTACAGGCGATTGCCGAGCAAAGAAAAGAAAGCGAACGGCAGTTAAAGGGCTATAGTGAGCAAATTCAGGAAAAGACGGCTGAATATACGGAAAAAGAGGCACTTTTGGGGCAAATAGAGCAAAATTTGCGTGAAAATGCGACCAATATTACCGCCATTAAAAACGAATATGCTCTTTCTAAGCAAAAATTAGAGATTTTGCGTGATCAAAAGGAAAAATTGCGGCAAAATATCGAAAAAAACGAAGAAATTTTGCGTGAAAAGCAAAAAGCTACGCAAATTTGGCAAGAGAAAAAGTTTCAAACGGAAATCGAGCTGAATAAGTACAAAAGCCGCTTGGAAACACTGGAGCATAATTTAGCCCAAAATTATAACTGCACCTATGAGCAGGGTATGCTGGAAAAGGTAGAGATAGCTGATGACTTGGCAGCACGCAAGGAAACAGCTAAATTGAAAAGCAAAATAGCTGCTTTGGGCAATATTAATTTTGCGGCGATTGAGGAATATGATGAAGTCAAAAATCGCTTAGACTTTTTACAGACACAGCTCGACGATTTGACCGAGGCAAAGGCATCTTTGGATAAGGTCATCAAGGATATGGAGCAAATTATGTCGAAAAAATTCCGCGAAACATATGTCGTTGTTAATCAAATGTTCAGTGAAGTATTTGCGACGATGTTTGGCGGAGGAGAGGCACGCTTGCAATTATCCAATCCGAATGATTATTTAAAGACCGGTGTCGAAATTATGGTCCGACCGCCTGGCAAAAAGGAGCAAAATTTGTCGCTTTTATCCGGTGGCGAGCGCGCCATGACGGCAATAGCCTTGTTATTCGCACTTTTAAATGTTCGCCCCAGTCCGTTTTGTGTATTAGATGAAATTGAGGCGGCATTAGACGAGGTCAATGTCGAAAGATTTGCCAGATTTATTCGTGAGTATACGAAAAAAAGCCAATTTATCGTCATTTCTCACCGCAAAGGTACCATGGAGGCAGCTGATGTGCTCTATGGTGTTTCGATGGAAAACGATGGCGTATCAAAATTGGTATCGGTGCGTTTAGAGGATTACGCATAAAAATATTAAGGAGAGAGAAGCATGGGATTTTTTTCAAAGTTTCGCAACAAAAAAGAGGAAACCGTCCAAGAGGAGCAATTAAATCTCGGCATGGAGAAAACCAGAAAGGGCTTTGTCAGCAAAGTTTTTGGTATTTTAGGTGGCAAAGAAATCGATGACGATTTGTATGAGGAATTAGAAGAAGCTTTGATTGCCGGTGATGTCGGCGTGGAAACAGCGATGGAGATTACTGAGCGTCTGCGCAATCGGGCGAAAAATGATAAAATCAAATATGCTGCTGATTTAAAGGAAGCCTTGGCAGAGGAAATTGCTGATTTATTAGGCACAGAGGCAGAAACATTAAATTTAGAGCGTGGGGAATTAAATATTATTTTGGTGGTCGGAGTTAATGGTGTCGGTAAAACGACCAGCATCGGCAAAATTGCTAATTTGCTAAAAAATGACGGCTACAAAGTAATTTTAGGTGCGGCTGATACCTTTAGAGCGGCTGCATCTGACCAATTAAAAATTTGGGGCGAGCGCGTAGGTGTAGATGTTATCGCCCACCAAGAGGGCGCTGACCCGGCGGCTGTCGTCTTTGATGCGATAGCTGATGCCAAAAACCGTAAAGCAGAATTGCTGATTATCGATACTGCCGGCAGATTGCAAAACAAGACTAATTTGATGAATGAATTAAGCAAAATTCGTAAAGTCATCGACCGCGAGGCTAATGGAGCTTTAAAAGAGGTCTTATTGGTTTTAGATGCGACTACCGGGCAAAATGCCTTGTCGCAGGCAAAAACTTTTGGCGAAGCTACCGGGATTACCGGCGTAGTTTTAACGAAATTAGATGGCACTGCCAAAGGCGGTGTGGTTTTAGGCATCAAATCGCAATATGATTTGCCGGTGAAATTTATCGGTGTCGGTGAGCAGGTAGATAATTTACAAATTTTCGATCCTTTGAGCTTTGCTCAGGCACTCTTTATGGAACAAGTGGAGGACGCAGAATGAGTATCTTAATCAAAAATGCCCAAATTTTGACGATGCTGGAGGACAAATTAAGTATCGGTGATATTTTGATCAATGATGATAAAATAGCGGCTATCGGTACAGTGGCAGATGACTTATTGACCGGTGAGGAGCAAATCATCGATGCTTCGGGTAAATTGGCAATGCCGGGATTGGTCAATGCCCACACCCATGCGGCGATGACGCTTTTACGCAGTTATGCTGATGATTTAGAGCTGATGAGCTGGCTCAATGACGAAATTTGGCCGGCTGAGGACAAGATGGGCTCCGAGGATATTTATTGGGGTACCTTGCTTGCGATTGCGGAAATGATCAAAGGTGGGACGACGACTTTTGCGGATATGTATGGACCATTTATGGACAAAGTCGCGCAAGCAGTCACTGAAAGCGGTATTCGCGCTAATTTAGCTCGAGGCTGTGTCGGCGTATCTGATCCCAATGAGGTGAAGATTGCTGAAAATATCGAGCTTTATGAGCAATACAATGGCAGTGCCGAGGGTAGAATTAAAGTGTGGTTTGGACCTCATGCGCCCTATACCTGTGACATGGCATATTTGCAAAAGCTGGCGCAGGCGGCATGGGAGCGCAATAGCGGTATTCATGTCCATTTAGCCGAAACTCAAGACGAAATTCGTCAAATACGGGAAAGATACGATATGACTCCGGTCGAATACTTAGCCAAAGCAGGTCTTTTTGATGGACCATGCTTAGCAGCTCATGGGGTATGGCTCGATGAAAAGGAAATTGCTTTTTTAGCCGAGAAAAAAGTCAGCATTGCCCATAATCCGGTTAGCAATATGAAGCTCTCCTCCGGAGCGGCTCCGGTAGGTAAAATGCTGAAAATGGGCTTAAATGTCGGCTTGGGCACCGATGGCGCGTCAAGCAATAATAGCTTGGATATGTTTAAGGAAATGTCGATGGCGGCATATTTAAGCAAATTAGCGACGATGGATCCAACTTCGCTCAAAGCCTTTGAAGTTTTGCAAATGGCGACTATCGGTAGCGCTAAAGCTCTGGGCTGGCAAGAGGAAATAGGCACCTTAGAGGTAGGCAAGAAAGCTGATTTGATTTTAGTAGATTTGCAACAAGCTCACTTTGCTCCGTGGAATAATTCGGTCGCGGATCTGGTTTATTCCGCGAAAAATAGCGATGTCACGCATACGATTGTTAATGGCAAGCTTTTAATGGCGGAAAGAGAGCTATTGACCTTGGATTTACCGTTAATTATGGAAAATGCGAAGCGCTGTGCGGCACGCATTACCCAAAAATAAACTAAAAAACCGATTGCATTTTGCAATCGGTTTTTTGCTTTTTAATTTACTTGAATATAAGCTGAAGCACTGATATTTTCCTGACTGGTATCAGTATGGTTAGCGGCAATTAGTTTGTAGTAATAAGTATGTCCGCTTGCGATAGTGCTATCAGTATAGGAATTAGCGGTAATTACCGTATCTTTAGCAATTTGTGTGGAGCTATTGGCAGCAAAATCCGGAGTTTCACTGCGGAAGATGTAATACTGATAATTGTCACTGCCCGGAGCATTCCAATTTAAAACGACACTGCCATTTGCCAAAGAAAGCGATAAATTTATCGGCGAGGTAGTAGAATTAGTCGGAGTAGAGGGAGTAGGAGTAGTGGTGCTCACCGAAGTAGCAGCTCCGCTATAATCACTCCCCGCAATCGAAAGCTCGTTGGAAGCACTGATAGGAGCATTGGTTGCTTTGCTGTAAGCTACGACATAGTAATAGTAAACCTGCGTAGAGTCTATATTACTATCGAGATAGTCATGCCCATCAGTATGTGTGAGGAGGGTAGCAGAGGTGGCATTAAACCCGGAGGTAGTACCACGATGTAATTCATAAAAGACATTATCCCCCATATTGTTCCAGCTTAATGAAATGCTGTTGCTATTGACCGATGCCTGCAATTTCAAAGTCTTGCTGGCAGAATTGCCGTTATTGTGGACACTGCATTCGCCGGGCACTTCTAATTCACTGTCACTGGGAGTAGCGACATCGTCGGCAATATTATTCTGCCAGGGGATATCCCTTTGTAAAAAGACCTTGCTTACCGGCTCGCCCGGGCAATAATCGGTGTATAATTCACCGGATTGGGCGCAGACATTGCGAACAACCCAAGCGTTAGAAGTTTCTTTGGGAGCATTGTCCTTGGTGAAAATTTCTGTACGCTGATATTCTGCCGGAGTCAGAGCGCTTGGGAGCAGACCGGATTTAGTATCAATAGTTACAGAAACTATATCATCGGGAGCTTGGAAATCCTTGACCGGCAGACCTTGGTGGGCGTATTCCATAATAGCTTTAAATACCGGACCACAGCTACCGCCGGCACTGGTAATGGAGTTAATTTGTTTTGGTTGGTCATAGCCCATCCAGACAACACACGCATATTGCGGAGTATAACCGGCGAACCAATAATCCTTGCGGTCGGTAGTAGTAACGGTTTTGCCGGCAGTAGGACGACCGGATAATTTAGCACGAGAACCGGTACCGCCTGATTCACCACAGACACTGGCTAAGCTACTGTTGATCATATAGGCAGTGGATTCTTTCATTGCCACATGTTGCTCCGGTTTATGCTCATAAAGCACGACACCGTCCATATTTTCGATTTTGGTAATGGTGTAAGGCTTGATATAGACACCGTCATTAGCAAAAGCGGAGTAGGCTCCGGCTAATTCTAAGGGGCTCATACCTTTAGTCAAGCCACCTAAAGCTAACGAGAGGTTTTTGTCATTGGCAGTTCCGGAGGGGACGAGGGTAGTTACCCCTAAATTTTCGGTAAATTTATAGCCTGCCTCGACACCGATTTGGTCTAATACTTTAACTGCGGCAGTATTGACGGAGCCTTTAATAGCTTCACGATAAGTCATTAAGCCTTTGCAGGCGCGAGTAAAGTTGTTAAAGACATGTCCATCGTAATCCATCGGATAATCATCAACGACCGAGCCGGGGGAATATCCTGCTTCGTAGGCAGGAGCATAGACGGCGATAGGCTTAATCGAAGAACCTGTCTGGCGATTGATTTGGGTGACACGATTGAGCTGACGCTCACCGCTCACATGACGACCGCCGATAAGCCCGCGGATAGCTCCGGTAGATGGGTCGATAACTACTGCTGAGGATTGTAATAATTCGCCGTATTCGCTTTTCGGGAAATTAGCATCGTTATCGTAATAGCTATACATATAGCTTTGTAAATTAGGATCTAAAGTAGTATAAATGACATAGCCTCCGGTGTAGAGTTTGGCGTCATTATCCTCTAAATTTAAGGCAACCAATGCCTCTTCGATAACAGTATCCACAAAGGACTGATTGGTAGCAACCAGTTTGCCCTCGGAATTAGTGACACGATTTTTGTTGAGATTTAAGGTGACTTCGGTAGCTTGGAACTCTTTACATTGCTCCTTGGTCAAATAGCCGATATCCTCCATCTGGGATAGGACGATATTACGACGCGATAGAGCATTTTCCGGATAGCTGACCGGTGACCATTTGGACGGATTTTGAATCATACCGACCAATAAAGCACTTTCCTCGACGGTCAAATCCTTGGCGGATTTGCTGAAGAACTCATTAGCGGCAGCTTCGATACCGTAGGCGTTGCGTCCGAAAAAGGCACGATTGAGATAGAAAGTAATGATTTCCTCTTTAGAGTACAGCTTGTTTAATTTGATTGCTAACGCAGCTTCTCTGATTTTACGCGTATAGGATTTTTCATTACGGTCTAAAAGCACCAAACCAACTAACTGCTGGTCGATGGTACTGCCACCTTGGACAGTACGACCGGCTTTTATGTTAGCGACCATAGCACCGCCGATACGAATAATATCGACACCGTTGTGGTCATAAAAACGCTGGTCCTCGATAGCGACTATCGCCGCAATGACATTGGGCGATATTTCATCAAAAGTGACCGGAATACGGTTTTCCGCCGAATTGAGCTTTTCGACATAATTGCCGTCCTTGTCCATAATTTTAGTGGTGACAGAGTATTCGTTAAAATCTACGCTTTCGATATCAGGCAAATCCTTTAATGCGTGCATTGTAAAGCCCAACACTGCACCACCGCAAATGACCATCAGGATAAGTGCGGCAAAAATCGCCGTCCTCAGCCAATTTACTTTATATTTTTTCTTTGTTTTCTTTAGTTTTTTGTCTGCTTTTTGAGACATGACAAAACCTCCTTAAGTTTGCAATAAGCATACTTTTATAATGAGTAAATATTTCCCAATAAAACTCTCTTTACTCATCAATAGTTTCTGTAGTAAAAATTAAATCCCCTCTCAAAAATGAAAAAATTTTCACTGATTTGTGCAATATTTATCTTTCAGACAAACACACGCTCTCATTATAATGTATTCAAGGCTTAATGTCAATATTTATCTCTCTTGGCAATCTGCTCAGAAAATACTTGTCATGAAACCCCAATAGGGTATAAAATAAATATGAATTTTGTAAAGTTTGAGAGGAGATTTGAAAAATGAAAGTTTTAATAATTAACGGTAGTCCGCGCAAGGACGGTAACACAACTGTAGCATCAAAAGAAATGGAAAGTGTCTTTGCTAAAAATGGGGTAGAGACTGAAACTATCCAAATCGGGGGCATGGATATTCGTGGCTGTATCGCGTGTGGCTCTTGCTACAAAACCGGCAAATGTATTTTTAATGACGCTGTCAATGAAACGGCAGAAAAATTTGCCCAAGCTGATGGCTTAGTAATCGCTTCGCCGGTTTATTATGCTTCAGCTAATGGGACATTGGTGTCCTTTTTAGACCGTTTATTTTACTCTAGCCATTTCGATAAAACGATGAAAGTAGGTGCGGCTGTCGCTATCGCACGCCGTGGTGGTTGCTCGGCTACTTTTGATGAATTGAACAAATATTTCACCATTACCGGTATGCCGGTAGCTTCCAGTTGCTATTGGAACAGTGTCCATGGCAGATTGCCCGGCGAGGCACTGGAGGACGCCGAGGGGCTTTACACCATGCGGACATTAGCAGAAAATATGACCTTTTTGCTGAAAAGTATCGCTTTGGGCAAAGAACAATATGGCTTGCCGCAAAAAGGTGAAAAAGTATCGACTAATTTCATTAGATAACTAAAAGATAATTAAAAAACAAACACATTCAAAGCCAAATTTTCATATAATGTGAGAGTGAGATTTATCATGCTGATATTATAGAAATCTTGGCTTTGTTTGGCTTGAATAAGCAATAGTTTTTACATTTTTTACAGAAACTTAATAGTTTTATGATTGATTTTTTATCACATATATGATATAATTCCAACGGAGATAATTAAAATTCATATTTAATGCGTATTTTATGGTAAAAATTAGCAGACAATTAATTTTTAAACGATTTTTTGTGAATATTATGTGTCATCACCACTGCCGCATATAGTCCAAATAAAAAATATAGCCCGGAATATACCGGAGCTATATTTGTGATAGCATTTTATGAGGCAGTGAGAGGATCACTGTCTTTTTTGTGAGTTTCCATCTTTAATTATAAAATGGGGAA
>CAYTOM010000019.1:0-10608 GCA_964439335.1 uncultured Peptococcaceae bacterium
CGTCCTCCTGGAGGAAAGAGTGAGCACGCTGAGCTTTGTCGCTGTTTATGCCCCTATTCATGATAATACTATCGACTTATTTATCAAGTATTTCAAAAAAAGTAATTGCTTACAATAAAAGCTCCTGTGCAATCACAGGAGCTTTTAAATTTTTTCGCTTTATTGGAGTGCCCGGAAATAATTTATACCTTAAATTTCTTCGGCAAAGATTTGGTAAGCCGGTGCGCCCTCGCATTGTGCCGGGAAGCGTACACCTAATAGCATAGCCATAGTCGGAGCGACATCGACTTCACGAATTACACGCTCGACATAAGCCCCCTGCTTAATACCGGTACCTGCTGCGATAAAAATCGGCGATACCGAAGTATCGGCATGACCCTTTAAGGTTGGTAGCGAATCACCGTGGCAGCGATTAAAGCCCTCCTCTAACCAATAGAGGATATCACCGCATTTTTCACCGCTCAAGCCCAAAAGTGCTGCTTCTTGATTGCGGATAGCCATATTAATGATGCGCTTGCCACTTGCCGGATCGCGATAGCTATAGAGATCGTCAATAATTTGTCTTTCCAGCTCATATTTTTCTGCCGGCTCAACGATACCATACTCATAGCGACCCTTTAAATTGATGTAGATTTGATTACCACGGCTGGCGACTGCTCGAGTCTTGCTATAGTCGATTTGGCGTTTTTCATTGCCATTTTCATCGCGCTCCATGACGGTATAGCCCAACTGACGCATGATAGTGGTATTGATGACAAAACCATCGCCCAATCCCGGAGCTATACCGGGCTCTTCCTTGCACAATAAGCCATGGTCAGAGGTGATGATGACACTCCAGCCCTCGTCCAGCAAATGCAAAAAGTCCCCTAAATAGCGGTCGGTATCGATATATAATTGTTGAAATAATTTTTCGTAGGTTTCATCTAATTCGACATTGCCAAAGGTATTGTGATAATCATAGAAGCAATGCCCAAAATTATCTACATTATGATAATGGCTAAATACTACCTCATAGTCCTCTTGCTTGATCAAATAATTGATTGCTGCTGCTTGCCAATCACCATATACTCGCCAAGTGCGATGCATAAATCCCTCGAGCCAACGAGGATGACCGCCTAAATTATTTTCTAATTCAAAGCTCGGGACGAAGCCTACATTTTCAGTGACATCTTGGTAGAGGTGCTTTGGTGAAAATAAAGTATCGCAGTCCTTTTTCAGGGCATTACCCAGCCACATGACAAATCCTGTGCCATCAGGGTCGCAATCCAAAATGATTACTCCACGCGTAACGGCATATTTATCACCGTTTTTATCCGGAATTTCGTCCTCCATATAGACCAGATACTCGCCGTCTTTAATTACTGCCAAAGGCTGGTCGTCTTTTTTAGAGCGATAAATTTCTACTATGCTGTATTTGCCCTCGTCATCTTTTTTGAGCAATCCTACACGACGGACTTTGTCGTCACAAATCATAAAGGAAAATTCTTTGGCATCAGCCGGAGCATTTGCCCAGCCACTAGCCTCTTTTAAGGGAGTATCCACTGAAAACGGCTTAGGATTGCCATGATTTTGGCATTCACCCTCGTGAGGATTCATCGAAATCGGCTGAGGCTCAGGCATCGACAAACTAGCCATGACATCTGTCGAATTGTCTTTCTCGACCTCAATACCATCTACGACACAGCCGACGCCATTCATATGCACGCCCTCAAAATTATGCGCTGTTGCCTCTTGGAAATCTGTACTTACTTCTAAGATACGCGATTTATCGATAGTCCCGATAGCATAGTTGACGCCACTGGGCTGGGTACCCTCGATTACATGCAAATTTTCGCTTTGGCTGGTTGGTGGCCATGAGCAGCCCGGCCAATGCCAGACCAGTGTTTTCTTGCCACTTTCCGCGGTGACATTCCACAATGCCTCGGCTTGGCATTTTGTCGAATCATTAGCATAGACAAAGGTGTCTATTTTGGTCGGATGCTGGCTCCAAAAGCAGGTGATGCCATGGGTAGAGGGATTGGCACCGGTCGATAGTGTCGTCCACATCGGCGGAGTAATCGTCGGCACACCACCCAATAAAACCAAATCCTCTCTGGCGGCTCCGCGATCTAAGTATTTTTGGACATTGGGCATTAATCCCATATCCACATACTTGCGAGTCAGGCGCGGATCCATGCCGTCTACGCCTAGGACAATTACTTTGTCAGATAAACCTTTTCTTTGCATAAAAATAGCCTCCTTATAAATATTCATCATATAAATGCCGGATATGCCAAGATATCCTATCTTTCTTATACCTTTTATTATAAGACTTAAATTTATTTATGCAAAGCACCTATTTTTTTAAACATTTATATAGCAACTTTTAGTTGCCACCAGAATTTGCAACTGCTATAGAAAAAAGCACCGCTTCTCCATATTGAGAAACGGTGCTTGAAAATTTATATTTCGTGCAAAATATTGCTTAATCTGACAAACTCCTCGATGCTCAGGGTCTCTCCGCGACAAGTGGGGTCAATATTAGCCAGTTTTAATGCCTGCTCCATTTGCTCCTTGGGATAGTCCAAGGTTTTAAGAGCATTATTCAAAGTCTTGCGCCGCTGACCAAAGGCCGCTTTGATCACATTGCGCAAAAGTCGCTCATTTAGTGCCACAAACGGCTTGGTTTCGTGGCATTTGATTTTGACCACTGCACTATCGACCTCCGGGCGCGGGGTAAACATCGTCCGCGGGACATTAAAGCACCGACTGACTTCACCGTAATAATTAAGCGAGGCGGTGATAGCGCCATAGCTTTTGCTCCCCGGTACAGCTAAAAATCTGTCTGCGACTTCCTTTTGCACCATGATGACCAATTCGGTCGCACCAAAGCCCTCCTCTAACAAACGCATCACGATAGGCGTAGTGATATAGTATGGCAAATTGGCTACTACTTTGTATTTATCGGCGCCGTATTTCGCTGCCAAAGCATCAAAATCCACCTTCATCGCATCATTAGCTACTAATTCAAAATTGGTATAATTCTGCATCCTCTTTTCGATAATAGGAAATAAATCACGATCGATTTCGATAGCTACGACCTGCTTTGCTTTGTCTGCCAAAGCCGCTGTCAAGGTAGCCGCTCCCGGTCCTATCTCCAAGACGACATCGTCGTTTGATATTTCCGCTGCGCTCACGATTTTATCCAGCAAATGGTCATCGCTGATGAAATTTTGCCCAAATTGCTTTTTAAAACGAAATTTTTCTCTTTTTAAATCCTCGGATATATTCATCATTCACCTCCGGCGGTTTCGTATTTTTCTAAAAATTGCTCTATTTGCGTGCGTGGTATCTGGTAGGCATTGAGCTTATTCAAAAGCCCCTTGGCATTAGCCTGCCCGATACGCAATTCTTCGCACAATGCTTCGCGTCTATGCTGTGAATTTGCTCCTGCCAGACGCCAGCATACTAAATCTGTCAAGGTATAGTTTTCCTCTGCCGTCTGTACGGTGGCATGAGCATTTTTCAAAGCACGCACTATTGCCTCCGGTTTAGCATACTCGACACCGTATTTACCGGTTTTCGGATTGATAGCTTCATTTTTATTTAAATATGCGTGCTTACAATTAGGAATTTGCGCTTTTAAAATATTGCGGATTTTACTCCCGGGATAATCGGGATCGGTAAAGATTATCACTCCGCGATGCTCGGCAATGGCTTTGATTTCGCGAATACGCTCGGCGGTCAACCCCAAGCCGTTGGTAATCACGATATCAGCATTAACTGCTTTTTTTAAGGCACTGACATCGTCTTTGCCCTCGACGATTCTTAATTCTGCTATGTCTATTTTCATATCTTTTCCTCTGGCTGATTATTTTACTTGGTGAACATTTGCTAAAATTTCCGACAAAATATCTGCTGATATTTAAATTATTTTCTTGATTTCATGCGGATTTGCCGGATAATCTCCCAGCGATTTTTCATACCAATTGACATCGTGCCAATTACCTGCTTTATAGCCTGCTCGATAAAGCGTGCCTATATGCCGAAAGCCTAATGACTGATGCAAATGCTCACTGGGTATATTAGGCGAGGTCACACAGCCGTAAATCGTCCGTATATTTTGAGCGCGACAAATATCTATCAAGGCGCGGTATAATATTTTGCCCAGTCCCCTGCCGCAGCTTTGTGGCTTTAGATAAATTGATGATTCTACTCCCCACGCATAAGCAGCGCGCTCTTTAAAGCGATGCACATAAGCATAGCCTACTATTTCTCCTTTATGCTCGCATACTAAATAGGGGTAGACTGCGCTGATTTCTGTAATCCGTTGCCTAAATTCCTCTACAGTGGGCAGTACGGTTTCAAAGGTGATTGAGGTCGCGATATATTCCGCATAAATTGCCAATAAGCTCTCGGCATCTGTGCTATCAGCCAAGCGCAATTTTATATCATTCATCGGTGTCACTCCCTTTAGCAAAAGAAGTTTAAAAAAAATGCAGATTTGCCATCACGACAAATCTGCATACTGCGCCGAAAGGGATTCGAACCCCTGACCCCTTGGTTCGTAGCCAAGTACTCTATCCAACTGAGCTACCGGCGCATACGGAGAGAAAGGGATTTGAACCCTTGATACGATCTCTCGTATACTCCCTTAGCAGGGGAGCGCCTTCGGCCTCTCGGCCATCTCTCCACTTCTAAGCAACGGATTGATTATATCACAGTTTTAACCCAATTGCAAGCCTTTTCGCAAAAATTTTGCAAACTTTTTTCGCGAAAGGCATTAAAAAAGCAAATGAGAGGTATATAATCATGCCTTGCTTAGTTATCTTTCCTTTACTTTAAAGACACACTCCACCAAGAAGCAGCAGACTGCCATAGCAGCCGCTATTAGATAAACTACATCGTAGCCGGTCACCGTAGCGATACCGCTCCAGACAAAGGCACCTACGCCGATTCCGGCATCGATAGCCGCATACCAGATAGCATTCGCTGAGCCATGCTTGCTTAATGGTACCTCGCGCAGGATACGCACATTGAAAATAGGGCTAATCAAACCGCAAGCACAGCCATAGGGGATTGCCAGAGCACAAATGATCCAGATATTGTCCACTAGCGGAATGACCCCAAAGCACAACGCCGCCGCTACGATAGAAACCAGCATGACCTTGCGCTCGCTAAATCTGTCTACCAAATACGGCATGACTAATCTAATCGCAAAGGAAGCGACCGCATAGCAGGCGAAAAACATACTGACATTGCCCAAATTCTTTTCCAAGGCGTACAAGCCCAAAAAGGCGGTGATTGCAGTCTGGGCAAATGCCATCAAAAACTGCAAAATCGTCGTTACCAAAACTACTTTGCTCAATAAATTGCCGGCACCTACGCCTTTGATTTTTTCTTCGCCCTCGTCCTGCTCGGCTGGATTTATTTTGACCAACAAAGCCGCTACTAACGAAATGACCATCAAAATCGCGGTAACCCAAAATACTCTATCAAACAGCAAATAGTCACTATGGCTGATTGACAAACTGATACTCGGTCCGATAGCCATCGTGACCGTACTGACCATACCCGAATATCCGATGCCCTCCAGCATTCTTGATTTCGGCAAGGAGACGCTGATAGCTGTCGCTGCGGCAGTAGAAGCGACGCCAAAGCCTATACCATGCAAGATACGGCAAGCGACAAAGAGTGTAGGATCTTGGAATAATAGATAGCCAAACGATGCCGCTACCGAAATGACCGTACCTATCAATAGCACCGCTTTAATTGACCAGCGTTTAAACATCGCTCCCATAAAGCCGCGGCTGGTCAGCGCTGCTATCGTAAATGCTGTGACCAGCATTCCGGCATATACATCGGAATGTGTCAAGCCTTTGCCATAGATAGCCAAGGTCGAATGCAGCATTTCCATCGTTAGATTGACGCCAAACACTATTCCCAAAGAAATAATATATTCTTTTGTCCAGAGCTTTTCTTTCTTATTTCCTGCCACAGTCCCATCTCCTAAATCAAAATCTAAAAAAGCAAATCGCAGCAAGATTGCTCTCTGCTGCGATTTTTATTGCATTACTGCATAAATTTATTTTCCTGATTAGATGTGCAATTAGACATACAAGAAACCAATCATCTTCCACCACGGAATCAATATAGCAAATACTACTACAAAGTCTAAGCCCATTTTGATAGCGTTGACTTTCATGAAGTCTTTCATTCTAATTGTACCAAATGCGAAGAAGATCATATACATTGCATATTCATACGGGAAAATAATCTGATCGCAAGCATGCCACATCAAGTAGAACAATGCCATCGGATTGATGCCTAAAGTCATAGCCAAGTTAGTTAACGGCACAGTAAATGCAGCCTGCATAGCAAGCGGAGTCATAACGAAGTTCAAGCCTACTAACATAACCCAAGTAATCATGAAGAAGCCGGTAGCGCCTTTGCCCTCTAACATCGGCCCCATGACATCGCCGATAATAGTACCGATACCTAAAGAGGTAGCTACAGAACCGATAGCCATACAAGCAGTGATAAAGATAGTAAAGCCATAGTTGATGCCTTTTAAGTCATCTTTAGTAGCATCACCTATACCGGGTACAGCAAACAACATAGGGATAAATGCTAATCCCCAGCTCATATCCCAGTTCGGGAATAACTGGTCATGGAAAATAATGAAGGTCAAGTAGAAAATCAAGATGATAGCGGATTTAATTTCGCCAACTTTGATTTTACCGCACTCTTCATATTTTTGACGGAAATAATCTTTACCGTTGATTTCTTTTTCCGGTTTTTGAATTTTGGTAATGATGAATACCATTACAAAGACAAACAAAATAGACGGCAGATGTACCCACCAAACCTCAAAGAAGCCCAAGAAAGACAACGGACCGGTGACAGGCTCTGCTAAGCCCATTAAGAATATCGGAGCTAACATACGGATAAAGGACGGCATCAAGCACGCCATAGCCGTAGCTAACATAATACCACCACTGGCGCGGCTCAAGCCTAAGTCCATAGCTACGCAGATACCAAATGCTAATGCAGCCATCGGGATAGCGACATCACCGATAGTCATAGTTAACAAGAACGAAACTAAACTGATACCCCAGACGACGCCTTTATAGCTACTGCCGGTATGCAAAATAAAGAAGTAAGAAATTCTGGCTAACAAACCACAGCTCTGTAAAACGGTAGCCATGACTAAGCCTGCCAATGTTGCCCACGGTACATAGCCCGCCCAGGGAGAAAATACAACGCTGGGACTGACTTTTGCCAAAAAGATATAGGAAATCGGCATTAAAATAGAAACAACTGTCTGATTGACATTTTCAAAAGCATAGCACAAAATACCCATCAAGGTAATAACGCAGAACATCCGCATCTGCGAAGTGAAAACATCATTGGTAGGTATTAAAAGAATAGACAACGGCAATGCCAGGGTGACTACTGCTTTAATAATATCAACCTTGCTATATTTGCTTAAAGCTGCTGACATAGTATACACCTCATTTTTTGTTAAATTATATCAAAGCCCTGAATGTTTATTTGTTTATTGATTATTCCCAAACTATAAAAAGCTAAAATTTTCGGCGATGATATTTGATAGTATTTGATGATATTTATATATCTTTCATATATCTTCATTTACCGAGGAAATCTCGGTAAATGAAGTTTTGGTGAAATTTTAGAATAAGTTGCTCAAATCGATAACATCAGGGTCTACTTCGATGACATCGTCATTGACCTGGTCATCAGTTACGCACTCATCCATTTTGGTGTAGCCCCAAGTGCCGGCTACTTCGACAGGATTTTGCATTTTACCCTCAGCTGCACCGGGTACGCGGAAAGTCAACGGATCGATTTTCGGTACAGGTACTTCGACCGGTTTTTCGATTTGCGGTACATAATCATACGGATAGCGATATGCACGATAAATCTCGCCGTTCATATTAAACGGAGCGATATATTCCCAAACTACCTCTTTCTCCGGAGTTACTTCAAACAATCTATGAGAGCCACCCTCGGTGATCAAGGTGTTGCCGTTGGGCAATCTTTGCGCTGCGGAGATTAATTGGCTATAGAATTGAGATTTTGCGGTACTCGGCATCATACCACCGTCGAAAGAGTCACCGGTAAACTGCCAAACTACTTTCAAAGTAACCGGATCGATTTCCAATACTCTGGAGTGGTCACGCAAATCGCATTTGGTACCATCTTTCGAGGTTCTGGAGGGAGCGCCGTAGCCTGCCCAACCACCATTGTCGAAAATCAAGATATTGCCCTCGCCGGGTAAGCCTTTCGGAATCATATGCACATGATGCTGACCGATGATCTGACCGATTGCTCTGGTTTCTTTGGTCTCGGTGAAATCAGGGCCTAATTTCCAGACGATTTTACCGGTTTCTTTAGAGATAATTGCCAAGATATTGGACTCACGAGCGTCCCAGATGATATTATCCGGATGGAATCTTTCATCGCCTTGGTCATACCATTTGTTCGGACCCAAGAGGCTCATGGAGTTGATGTGCATCCAGTCGCTTTGACCTTCTTTGCCAATCGGATGGAAGTTAGGATTGCGGAAAAGGACATTCTTTTGGGTTTCGCTAAAGCCCAATTCTTTGAAATGCTCGTTGACATTCCATTTCCAAACGATGTTGCCTTCCCAATCAACCTCGATGATGCAGTCATCAAGCAATCTTTTATCGGAAATTTTATGATTGTAAACATCTTCATGGCACAAAATAAAGGTATGACCGCCGTCTACTTTGCATTCCATGCCGGGTACATAGTAGCCGACCGGATTGCCCTCGCGCTGATAGTCATGATGCTGGCGAGCGAGC
This sequence comes from uncultured Peptococcaceae bacterium, assembly GCA_964439335.1. Classification (GTDB taxonomy): domain Bacteria; phylum Bacillota; class Peptococcia; order Peptococcales; family Peptococcaceae; genus QAKL01. Next base: position 8,829 of record CAYTOM010000019.1, read on the forward strand.
CAGTATTCTTTTTTGCCATCTTTGATAAATTCTTTATGGTCAAAATTCCAAACGATATTGCCGTCCCAGTCGATTTGGGTAACAGTAGCTTCGTCCTGATAGCCGTAAGTACGATCTCTCAAGCCCAAGGAACCCATGATATAGCCGCCTTTAAGCATTTTGTTGGGGAAGCCCTGGAAATCTTTCCAATAGCGTACGACATTACCGTTCATATCGATAAGGGTCGCACCATACTGGCTGGTAGGAAACAAGGTATAACCACTCCATGCCTTTTCCGGATCATAGATGGTTGTACCGGTAGGATAAACATTTGGTGTACTCATTAATACTCTCTCCTTTTTTATATGATTTTAAATAATATAAATTGAATTATTGCTTGCAAATATAATATATCTTCTTGCAAACATTCTTTCAATAAGCCTGTGTTAACTTTTTTATTTTTTTTAAATTTTTTCGCCAAAATTTTTAGCACAGCTCTGCGCTATCTTGGCAAAAAAATACTTGCCGGAAATGAACTGCACCTCCGGCAAGTCTGGACATTTCCAGCATTTTATTTATACTTAAGCGGTGCCCCCTCCGCAAATGCTACCAATGCTTCGTAATCTTGGATTTCCCAGGATTTGTCCACTTTTTTCAGCACGCCTACCTCTTTCAAAGCGCGCATGATACGCGACATCGTCACTTTATGGATACCCATGCGAAATGCCATATCGCTCGCGACAAAAGACTGAGGCAAGACATACTTGCCATTATGCTCCTCTGCTTCTAATAATAATTTTTGGCAGACATACATCGGCATCGTACCGGTATAGCGTTTATTTTCGATCCAATCATTTAAATCGGCATTTTCGCGAATAATCAGACGAATGGTATCCTCTAAAATATCGTTATGCTCATGCGCCCATTTACGGTACTCATTTTTCTCTATCCGATAACATTTACAATCTGTCATCGCTTTGAATACATAGCTGGAATAATAGGTCTCATGGGTACTGTATGCCATAGCAATACCGATGATAGCATCTATCGTGCCTGCTATCACTTGGGCATCTCTTTTTTCCAAAGTGCGCTTAACGCCGGCATTATCGACCTGCATTCGTTTCACGACACCCTCTATCAGATAATATACAAATTTTACTTCTTCTCCTTCACTAATCAGATATTCACCTTTTTTAAATTCACAGTAGGTGGCACTTTTAATCTCACGAAATGGCATAGGCACACTCCTTTCGGTTTATCCCTATTTTAACTTCATACTCAGCTATTTAATTAATATTTCTACTATAATCTATTCGTCGATATTTGTCAACCGAAAAAACCTTGTCAAGCACATTTTTCTGATTTGCCGGCTTAGATTAAACAAAAAAGTAGCTACATCGCTAAAATGTAGCTACTTTTGATATCCCGAAATACAAAAAAGCTACCTCCCAATGAGGTAGCTTTTTATACGGAGAGAAAGGGATTTGCTCCGTTCTCTCCTCCTCATATCCTATTTTTTATATGCAGCTGCTTTGCACGCTGTCCATATTTTTCCCCTTTTATTTGTCGCTCGTTGCACAGAAAATTTACCCTCTTGCGTAAATTTTCTGTATACCCCCTAGATTATATGAAATAATCAAGAAACATCACGCCGCGGCGGGAAAAATGCTTCCATAGGGCGCATTTTTCTGATCCGCCGGTTCAAATCCTCTATATATGAAAAATAGCCACATCATAAAGATGTAGCTATTTTTCACGGAGAGAAAGGGATTTGAACCCTTGATACAGTTTCCCGTATACA
>CAYTOM010000020.1:0-10460 GCA_964439335.1 uncultured Peptococcaceae bacterium
ACCCCAAGAAATATCTCTGCTCACACCGGTTACGGCAAAACCATTGCTCATCTGATAAATATAAGCCGCAAAGCCTACTGCAATGAGGGCGATTAAAAACAATACCCAAGCCCAGTATGATTTGCTGGTTCTTTTGACTAAAGCCTTTTCAATCATTATTTAATCTCCCTCCTTAGACGATATAGTAAACTTTTGGTTTAGTGCCAAGGCTTACTTTACGCTGCAAGGTAAAGTTCTCAGCAATGAGCTTGCTTACTTTAGATTCCGGATCATTCAAATCACCAAAAGTGATAGCTCCACCGGAAGCCTCTACGCATAACGGCAACTGACCGACAGCCACTCTCTCAGCGCAGAAATTGCATTTTTCTACTACACCTTTCATACGAGTCGGATAAGTAGGATTGATTTCCTCGATGTAATCACGCGGATTTACAAAGTTAAAGCTTCTTGCGCCGTAAGGGCAGGCAGCCATACAGTTACGGCAACCAATGCAACGGTGCATATCCATCAAAACAAGACCCTGGTCATTTTTAAAGGTAGCCTTGGTCGGGCATACTCTGACACATACCGGAGACTCGCAATGATTGCACAAAGAAACAAATTCTTTATTCGCAAATTTCTCTGCCAAACGCTCCGTAGTCTCGCCGGCAAATAAATTTTCGTATCTCTCAGGCCAAATCCATTTTACTTCATTTTTGCTTTCGCCAAGCTCTGGTACATTGTGGAATGCATGGCAAACCTTTTGCATTTCAGCGATTTTTTCATCATCGATCTGACGCATATCAATAACCATACCCATAGCAGTACCTTTTAAGCGGCTGTCATGTCTTTTATAAGTAGCAGCAGCGCCGGAGCTTGCGGAAGCAGCACTGGAAGCACCTACAGCTACAGCGGATACACCGGCTGCACACAAGGTACCTAATTTTAAAAACTTGCGTCTGCTCATTTTTTCCATACTACTCAAACCCCCTCACTTGCAACTACTGTATTAGTAGGCTCAACATGGCATTCCCAGCAAGACGGATCTACATTAGAATACTCGTGGCATTTTAAGCAGAAATCCTCATAATTGGAATGGCAGTCGAAGCAGGTATTTTGCAAACTAGCCAAATATTCCTGACCATCCTCAGTTACAACCATACGATTACCATCACGCACTACTTCAACCTTCCAGTCTTTCAAGACCTTCATATGATTTGCACGCATATACTCGGTATCATAGATACAGTGAGCATCATCACCCATTGCATTAATAGCCGGAGTATCCAAGCTGATCTCCAAATCAGGAGAAACACTGTCATTGCCGATAGCATGCCAGATGGGGAAAGTAACGATGACCGCAAAAATCAATAATGCTACAATAATTTTAGCTGGTTTATACATTATTCATCCTCCTCCAAATTCGGCAAAGGTTCAAAACGCAAATTCTCTTCGCGTTTCTTCTCACCGGTCATTACCAATGCGTTACCCAATAACTCATGGACACCGCAAACCTGGACGCCGGGGTTCCAATAATTCATCAATGCCGGCAAAGCAGCTCTGTCGATTGCACATACGCATGCCAACATATTGACGCCGTGTTTTTCACGCACATATTTTACCGCGTTTGCTCTCGGGAAACCACCGCGCATACGCATTTCCATATTCTCATCATTACCCAAGCCCGCACCACTACCGCAGCAGAAAGTAGACTCACGAATAGTTTCATCAGGCATCTCATACCACTCTACGCAGTGATCCAAAATATAGCGCGGTTCTTCTAACAAGCCCATTGCTCTGGCAGGGTTACAAGAATCATGATAAGTAGCGATAACGCCTTTGTTTCTGGACGGATCCAATTTTAATTTATCATGACGCAACAAGTCAGCGGTGAACTCGCAAACATGAATCATCTTGGTGCTGGCAGCATTATTAAACACTGTGCCGGTAATAGGACTAACCGGTACTTCCAGATTATCCGGAGCAGGACCGTTCATCGTATCCATATACTGGTTGATAACACGCCACATATGACCGCACTCACCACCAATGATGAATTTAACGCCCAAGCGTCTAGCCTCAGCATAGATTTTAGCATTCAAGCGCTTCATCATCTCATTAGAGGTAAATAAACCAAAGTTACCACCCTCGGAGTTGTAAGTACTCAAAGTATAGTCTAATCCCAACTCGTGGAACATCATCAATTGTCCCATCAAACTATAAGTACCGGGAGTAGCAAATACATCACCTGACGGCGGAACATACAAAATTTCAGCGCCTTTTCTATTGTACGACAAATCTAAGCGCACACCGGTAATATCCTCGATATCATCGTTGATCATATCAAACGAGTCAACGATACCATGCGGCTGGATACCCAAGTGATTACCTTTCATGTAGCAAGCAGATACCGGACCCATGATCCAGTCAATGCTCAAACCCAACAAGCCCAGCAATTCGCGTGCCAACATCGTAATTTCTGCGGTATCGATACCATACGGGCAGAATACCGAGCAACGACGGCATTCGGTGCATTGAAAGAAATAGTAGAACCATTCTTTCAATACCGGCAAGGTCAACTCTCTGGCGCCGACCATTTTAGCCATCAATTTACCTGCCAAGGTGTATTCCCTACGATATACCGAGCGCAACAATTCAGCACGCAAAACAGGCATATTTTTCGGGTCACCTGAGCCTAAGAAAAAGTGACATTTGTCCGCACAGGCTCCGCAGCGTACACAAACATCCATAAATAATTTCAGTGAACGGAATCTATCCAAACGGTCTCTCAAACCGTCTAAAATGATCTCCTTCCAATTCTCCGGCAACTTCCAGTCGTCATCAGTCGGCTGCCAAGTGCGAGGATTTGGCATATCCACCAGTTGCAAACTCTCAGGCTTGCAAGCGTAACTATAGGTACCGGGTCTAAACTCAGTAGAAGTATCCATCCAACTGGTCATCGGCGGCTTATAGTTAATCTTTAACAAATCTGCTGGCTTTGCAAGTTTTGCCATAATAACACCCCTCTATTCTCCTTCTTTTTCTGTGTCTATATAGTTACTGCACCTCATAAAGGTACTAGTATCCACCTTTTCATTAAGCAGATTGGCTTTTTCCAAAATATCATTAGTTTGTTTAATTTGGTCAATCCGCATTTTGTAGATCAATTCACGGCTTTCGACGTAAATATCAAGACCCAGTAAAGCAATCGTATCGATATAGCCGTAAAAATCCTCCAATTCGGCATAAGTAATCAGACCTTGCTTGATCTCCTTGTCCAACACCTGCGCCAAAAGTGGCTTAAACGCCATAATAAACGATACAGCTTGCGATGCTTTCATATCCTGGACAGCACGAATTTTCAAAATCATTTGCAATTCAGTATAAATTTTATTCGCATCACACTCGCCTGCCAATTCATGCAGGATATTATCCATCGCCAGATGAATATTACTGCCGACCGGATTGGTGAAAGCATTTTTATACTTTGCAAAATACTTGACACTTTCCTCGGGATAAGATTTGATCAATAACTCAAACCAACCCTCCAAAAGCTTATCGTGATATTTCTCCAGATAAACAGCTATGCTCTCTTGTTTCATATTTACACCTCCTTATCTTTATTTAGGATAAGTAGCTGTGCAACCCCGGCAAAAGATAGCTCACCCCAAAGAAAGTGAAAATAACCGCTATAAAGCCGACAATGCTCAATATAGCCGTCCTTTTACCGCGCCAGCCTCGCATCAAGCGAATATGCAGATACATCGCATAGACCAGCCATGTCACTAAAGCAAAGGTCTCTTTCGGATCCCATGACCAAAATCTGCCCCAGGCATACTCTGCCCAGACTGCTCCGGTAATGAGCATAATAGTCAAAAAAGGCATTCCGACAAAAACCATTTTATATGAAACCTCGTCTAAAACCTTGGCATCAGGCAGGCTTTGGAGCTTGCCGCTTTCGCGCAACAAATACGCAATCGAAAGACCAAACGAAATAGCAAAGGTACCATAAGCAATTACCGCCGCACTTACATGAAACGACAGCCAGTAGCTTCTAAGCGCCGGATTGAGTGGATTTATCGTCATATCGATATTTAAAAGCCACGCCCCCAACCCTATCGCTATCGGCATGATAAATAGCCCGATTTGCGGTAGTTTGAATTTAAACGCCAAAACCAAATAAATCACACCTACTGCCAGTGCGAAGCACAAGCCAAACTCAAACCCATTATTTAACGGCAAGCCTTTGATCAAAATAGCCCGCAACATAACCAACAATCCGTTGATTGCCACTGCTAAAGACGCTACCCCAACCGCTATTTTGCTTATTTTTTCACTGTGTTTTAAAAACCACAGCCCAAACAAAACAAATGCTCCGATATATAAACTCATCATCAACCACAAAAGCGGTAACTGTAGCGTAACCAAACGGCTTCCCTCCTTGATTTCTTAAATTATAGTAAATCTATTGCAAAATATCCTCTTGCAGCTTTTGTACTATCTCCGGATTTTTGCAGAAAATACGATATTCCCATACGCCATTTGAGCGTTTACGCAAATGCAGCTCGCGATAGCGCCCACACCAAAATAGCATCGACGCCACCGCCGCCAAAATAAATCCGGCAAAGACAATATTAGTACCCGGAGCATATTTTACCTGCAAAATCGTGTAATTATTCTCGCCCCAGTATGTCAGCATGATATCATCATGAAACAGCATACCCTCAGCTAAATCTAAGGCATAGGTTACTTCCTCGCCTTGATAATTGGTATATAAAAGCACCCCGTCCTCACCATGACCATGTGCAGCCAAAGTTAAATCATCGGTGATTGTTATCTCCATATTATCCGGCAGAGAATAAGTACCGTCTATCTCCTCATTAATCCCACTGACCGAAATTAAATACTGATATTTATACGAATTTTGATAAATGGTTAAATCCTTATACTGTACCGGGTGGTTCACGCTTGAAATGCCACTGACTACCGGCTCACCATCTAGCATAAGCACCAAATCAGTTTCCCAATTATCCACCGCGCCATTACTATCATAGACAGTCTTAAAGCTATTGACATGAATCTGATAATTATCGCCTACTTTTTCGGCTACTGCCCTTGGCAAAGCGACATTTTGCCCATCAGTACAAATCACCGCGCCACTTACCCCAAACGAAGTAAGCATCGCTCCAATTAAAATCGTCAAAATTGCAATGTGTAAAATGTGGGGAGCTACCAAGCTCAAGCGACCTTTGTGGGCAAAAACTACCTCACCCTCCGGATAAGACACCTGCTCGGTCTTTAAGCCCAAGCCCTTTACCTTTTCCACCATCATCTGAGCAGTAATATCTGCCGAATCAGCTATTTCACTAAAACCACCTTGCGAAAAAGTATTTTCCACCTTTTTGTGCAAGGTCCGCCAGACATTAGGCAAATGAATAACCGTACAGCAAAATAAATTCAGCCAAAACACGCTTAATAGCAAGCGCATCATCCAGCTGGAATAAATACTATCATCGCCATACAAAGCAGCCACCGCACATAATCCTGCCGTCGCCGCCAAAATATAAACAGCTAATTTTAGAGAAGCTAAAAAGCGTAAAATTTTTCGCATTTATACCTCCACCCAAATTCACACAATCCTCAATATCCAATCTATTATAGCAGAAATTTTGTAATTTCAACAGAGATTTCTTGTAATTTTTTCGCTAATTTTTAGCATATTTTTTTCGTATATTTTATAGCACACATATCTGTCATTTATTTTACAGCTATAACGCGCTTATTTTCGTCTTTAGTCAATAACTCCTACCTTTTTTCGCATTTTTTCCAAAGCTTTGCGCTCGGCACGCGAGACCTGCATTTGCGTCAACTCCAACGCCTCGCCTACCTTTTTTTGTGTCCATTCCTCAAAATAGCGATAGTAAATCACCTGCTTTTCAATCTCCTCTAAATCCTCCATCGCTTGGCGCAAATCCTCTTTGGCTTCAAAATCCAGCAAATTGCGATCATCAGAGCCTAAAATACTGCTCAAATCACTGCCTTCCTCATCGCTTTGCGGTGACAACGACACTGTCTGCATGGCATTTTTTACACTTTTAGTTTCCTTTAATAGCTGCTCATCAGTATTTAATAAGACACTCAAATCCCTATCCGCAGCCTCTCTGCCATGCTCCTTTAAAAAATCGCTTTCCGCTTTATTGATTAGCGGTGCCAACTCGCGGTATTTGCGTGGCACCGATACCTGCCAGACATTATCCCGATAATAATTCATCAATTTACCGCTGACTGTCCGATAGGCATAGGTTTTAAAGCGGATTCCTTTGTCCGCTTCAAAGCGCCTTAAAGCATCATACACCGCAATCCGCGCTACCTGGAGCATATCCTCCTTTTCTCTGGGGATATAGCACTGCGACCGACACCAATATTTGATCAATGGCTCCATCGCCTCCAGCACTGCCTCGGCATGGCTTTCGTCAGGACTAGCTTTATATAGGATCACTAATTCTTCGATATCTACTCTTTCCATCAGCATCATACCGTCAGCCTGCCGCCAACTGCCCCTTTCGCAAAATACATCTCGTCCAAAAGCTCCCGCATCAACAATAATCCTCGACCATGCTCCGATAATAGATTTGACTCATCAATTTTTGTGGGCGCAAAAATTTTATCTCCGCCATCATCAATCCAAAAGGTAAATTCCCCATTTTGAATTTCCCAGATTATTTCTACATTACCGCTATCTTGAGCATTGCCATGCAAAAAGGCATTATTTATCCCCTCACGCAGGCACAAAATAATATCCCAAAATTTCTCCTCACCTACATGATATGCTTGCAAATACCTCTTTAAATTTTCTATAAACTCATCTATATCCTCGATACATCTCAAGCTATATCTCATTATATCACCACATCATGCCATCATTGGCAGATTAATTTACCTCTAGCGTAGCAAATGCCCCCAGCGCTCTTTTGGTTATTAATTGCGCTATCAATGGATCTGCTCCTAAATGATGCGCCATAATCAGCTGTAAACCGGGATTTTCTTCTTCCAAAACTTCAAATCTTTGGGGCAATCCCTGGGCTAAATGATTGCCTACTGTCAAAAATACCGGTGCTAAAACGATTGTCTTTTCGCCTAAAGCTACCAATTCTCGCACCTTGTCCTCCAATGAAGGCTGAGCAAATTCCACAAAAGCATAATGCACCTGCCAATTAGGATTGCTCTCCATGACCATGCGACTCAGCTCGATCAATTCCTCGTTAGCTTCGGCGCGGCGCGAGCCATGCCATACAACTATCAAGGTCTTAGCCTGATTTTTAGACATCAATATAATCATTCTCCTCGGGAATAATAAAGCCCATTACTAAATATATCAAAATAGTTGTCACCGTACCGATTGGTGGAAAGATACAAATAATCGCAAATGCCAAACGAATAATCGTCGGATCAATGCCAAAGCATTTTCCCAAACCGCCACATACACCCATAACCTTTCTTTCCTCACCTTTTGTTCTTCTCAACTTTTTCACAAAATCACCACCATTTTAAATTTTCATCTTGTTTTTTTTAGTAAATATAGTACAATGTAAATATAGTACAATAACTAGCATTTCTATCTTTTTAAGGAGGACTTTCCATGCATACATTTCTTTTATTACTGGCAGCTTTAGCCAGCTTGTGCTTAGTAGCATTCAGCTATCTGGCTGTCACCTCGCAAATAGCAGTCAGTGTCTATGTCTGTATTTCCGTCAGCATTTCAATTATTCTCTTGTTTTTGTGTGAATATTTTATGCAGAAATACTATTACCTAAAAAAATCTACCAAAAAATCCACAACTCTCTCCACCAAGCAAACTGAAGAGATTAATACCTTAAAAGCTAAAGTAACTTCATTAGAGCAGGAATTAGCCGCTAAAAACGCGCAAAATTCCGCCACTAAAGCTGAATAACTCTAACAAATCATTCCTCTGGTTTTTTCATCATTGAATAGCCGGAGGAATATTTCTTCATAGAGATTATCCCAAAAAGTATGCACCCTCTGCCAATTGCTCCGCAGATACAGCTTTTGATCATTATTGAGCGTTTTTCCGTCCTGCATACTTTGCTCTATTTCGCTTAATTCAGCCCCATCTGCCAGCAGACCATCTAAAAACGCATAAGTATCGGCTAATTCCGCCGCATCTAGTTTTTGCTGCCACTCCGACTGGATAAGCTGAAAAATCAGCCAATAGCTCACAAATGCCTTGCTTAAAGATAAACTGACTCGCTCATCATAAACCGGCTTTTGTTGGCTAAATGCACTGATAGACTTGACTTTTCCCCATGCTTCATGGCGAATTATCGCCAACTCCGTTTCGCTCATCTCGCCACCACTGACAGTTTGATTAAATATTTCCACTATCCTCTCGGTAGTCATGCCATTCGGAGATAAATAAGCGCTTAATTCCTCCTCGGCACACGCTGCTGCCAATGCTGTCATCAGCCAGAAATACTCCTCGGACAGCATCATGCCCAAAAGTTTATCCGATGCAATATTATCTATATTTACCGTTTTTTCTCGCTGTTTTAGCATCGTGTGACCCCCAACATAGTCTTTTTATCTATTATATCATACCCACCCCAGATTGCAATATTTTTCTTGTGAAAGTTGGTTTGGAAATTTTTATTATCCTTTTACAACGCTTTCGTGTAAAAAAATGCTTTTTTCGAAAAATACCCTTGCTTTTTTTTGATATATCTGGTATGATGAAACAAATATTGAAAATGCGCTGAATGAGATAATTAAGGAGATTTGTCTTTTCGTAGAGAGTCTGCGGTCGCTGCAAGCAGATAAAAGCCCTCTCCCCAATACCCTCAGGAGCAGCTTGGGCGAAATACAGTAGCTTGAGCCGTATGGCAAACGATAAAATGCCGGAGTATTTATACTCACTGAGAGGCATACTGTGAAGTATAGCCTATATCAGAGGTGGTACCGCAATTTTGCCCTCTGTAGCTTTCGGCTACAGAGGTTTTTTATTTTAAAATATACTTTTTAAGGAGAGAATCACATGGGAATTTACGAAGAATTACAAGCTCGTGGCTTAATCGCCCAGGTAACTGACGAAGAAGAAATCAGAGAGCTGCTGAATAATGGCGGTGCTCGCTTTTATATCGGCTTTGACCCTACCGCAGACAGCTTGCATGTAGGGCATTTTATGGCACTATGCCTGATGAAACGCCTACAAATGGCAGGCAATAAGCCCATCGTTTTAATCGGTGGCGGTACCGGTATGATCGGCGACCCCTCTGGGCGTACCGATATGCGCTCGATGCTTACCCCGGAAACTATCGAGCACAACTGCAATTGCTTCCGCAAGCAAATGGAGCGTTTCATCGAATTTGGCGAAGACAAAGCCATCATGGTCAACAATGCCGACTGGCTGATGGATTTAAAATATGTCGAATTACTCCGCGATGTCGGAGCTTGCTTCTCGGTTAATAATATGCTTCGTGCCGAATGCTACAAACAACGCATGGAAAAAGGATTGACATTCTTAGAATTCAACTACATGATCATGCAATCCTACGACTTTTTGCATTTGCATAATGCTTACGGCTGTAATATGCAATTCGGCGGTAATGACCAGTGGAGCAATATGCTGGGCGGTACCGACTTAATTCGCCGTAAAACCGGACACAACGCTTATGCAATGACTATTACCCTGCTTTTAAACAGCGAAGGTAAAAAAATGGGCAAAACCGCCAAAGGTGCTGTCTGGCTGGATCCCAACAAAACTACGCCTTTTGAATTTTACCAATACTGGCGCAATGTTGATGACGGCGATGTCATGAAATGCTTCCGCCTGCTCACCTTCTTGCCCTTAGAGCAAATCGACGAAATGGAAAATTGGGCTCCGGAAAGAATTAACGAGAAAAAGGAATTGTTGGCTTATGAATTAACCAACTTAGTTCATGGCAAAGACGAAGCCGACAAAGCCCAAGCCTCCGCTCGTGCTTTATTTGCCGGTGGTGGCGATGACAGCAATATGCCTACTACCGAATTATCCTCCGAGCAGCTCACTGATGGAGTTATCAATATCATTGACCTCTTAGCCGCTTGCAAACTAGCCGCCACCAAAAGCGAGGCTCGTCGCCTCATTACCCAAGGCGGTATCAGCGTAAACGAGGAAAAAATCACCACGATTGACAAAACCTTTAGCACAGCTGAATTAACCGACGGCGTAAAAATCAAAAAAGGTAAAAAAGTATATCACAAGGCTATTTTAAAATAAGCAAAATAAAAGACTTCATTAATAATAAGTTTATTAATGAAGTCTTTTTTAGTTTGAAAAAGTAGAGGTTTATAAACTCTCATAATAACCTTTAAAACATTTTCTCAAAGAGGTTTTTAAACATATACTTTTACAAATTTAAAACTTAAACTAAAAACCTATTTTCAAAGAGGAGAAAGGGGGCAGGTGCTTGCCCCCTTTCTCCTCT
>CAYTOM010000021.1:0-10459 GCA_964439335.1 uncultured Peptococcaceae bacterium
GCCGCTTTCACTCGGCGGATAAAACTTAAATTATCTACTATTTATTTTCTCCGGCTTTTTTACCTTTCAGCAAAAGCACTAACGGGATAGCTACCGCGATAAAGACAGCACTGATGAGATTAACCATGCTGATAGCCTGCGTTTCTGCCAAATACGCCTCCATGCCATTAGCCATCAATTCCTGCAAACGAGAGCTATAGGCGATACTAAATAAACTCATCGCAATAGTCGATAATAATTGTCTGCTCCAATTAAGCACCGATGAAGCATGACCGGTTAATTCTACCGGCACCGAGGTCATCGCTGTATCGTTTAAAATCGGCGACATCAAGCCCATACTCGCATATCTAAGCGACATCCAAATCGTAAAAAATACCAAAGTCGTCGTAATAGTAAAGCGACTTAATTGCCAAGTAGCCAAGGTCAAAAAAACTAAGCTAAATAAAATAATCGTCCGTCCTTTGAAATATTTCGCACTTTTGGCTGCCACCGGTGACATTACTGCCATTGATAACGAGGGAATAATCATCGCCAATCCCGTCACCGTAGCTGTATGCCCACTGACATTTTGCAAAAATAACGACATAAACATCGGTGTCGCGGTGATAGCCGTATTGCTGATAGCATTAATCAAAAAGGCAATTACAAAGCTCTTATACAGAAAGACCGAGAAATTCAACATGGGATTAACTTTTTTGATTTCATAAACTACAAAAAACGCCAAGCAAGCAATACTACCTGCTAAAATACCTATCGTAAGTGGCGATGTCCAGCCAAAGCTACTGCCCTGACTAAAGCCTATCAATAATCCTACTGTACCCAGCATCGAACTGCACAATCCGACCACATCCAGCTTTTTATCAGCGGCAATTATTCTTTGCGGGACAAATTTATAAATCAAAACCAAATCCACCAAAACCACCGGAATATTGATGACAAATATCGCTTGCCACCCCCACACATCAACCAGTACCCCTGCCAATGACGGCCCCATAGCCACTCCTACCGATAAAACCATCGAAATGACCGCTATCGCCGATAACTGTCTTTTGGGTTCCAATACCTGATAAACAATCGCCATCGGCACAGTATTGATCATGCCGATAGAAAATCCTTGCAATAAACGCGCCGCAATCAAAAACGCCACACTATTAGCCAGCGCACACAATAACGATGATACTGCCAATAAAACCAATCCTACCAAAAATACATTTCGCCCACCATAGCGATCCATAAAATACCCTATTGCCGGCATGATTAGCCCACAGGTCAGCATACAACCGGTGACAATCCACTGGATTGTCGCCATATCACTTTGAAAATCCTTGATAATAAACGGTAAAGCGATATTGATATTGCTCATATTCATCGTCGCAATAAATGCCCCAATCGCCAATGCCGCTACCAGCATTTTATGATTGACCTTATTTTCCACCACATTTTCCATTACTAAAACACTCCTCCGCATCTAAAACTATTACTCATATTCCTATCCTGCTACCAAAATTAAATCATGTTTTACTATTATAGCCCAATTTTTTTAAGCTGTGAAGTACCACTATCTGAACAGAGTATTTAAAAAATTTGAACATCTCTCACCAAATTAACCCAAAAGCTACCTACATTTTGCACCTCTATCGCATAAAAAAGTATCGCACAAAAAAGAGCTTGGACTAAACCAAGCTCTTTTTTACTTATAATTTTACGAGCCTTGCTTATGAGCCAATTCATACTCATAACCATAGCGATAATACGGACAAGAGGCAGTATTATCACGCAAAAAATCCACCATCTCATCTTCGTCTAAATCAAACATACAATAGTAATAATCCTCTAATTCATCATAGTCAAAATAGACACAAGTATCACATTTACTCATTATTCTTCCTCTTTATCACCGATATCGTCAAATTGCTTTAAAATATTGACAATATCCTCACGATCCGTATGAATGACCTCCAACTGCTGCTTATAAATATGCTCAGCCTGCTCAATCAAATCAGCTGCTTTCTTTAAACCTGCCGTAGTCAAATCAAACGAGCGTTTCTCGCCCTCTGCCACGATACTATCAGCCTCATCATGCGCATTTTGAATAATTTCCTCCGCCTTTTTCTCCGCCTCGGCAATTTTGGCATTGAGGAGCTTGTCCACTTCCTCCTGCTTCATATAAGCTTTGGTTTCTGCCTGACTCAGCAAATAATCAGCCTTCACCTGCGCCTCGCTGATAATACGCTTAGCCTCCTCATCAGCTACCGCATTTTTCGGTTTTTCCGGCATCGGCAATGTAGGATTGCTCATATTCTCGGCTTTTACTTTAGCCTGTGGCTGTACAGATGTATTTTGAGCAATAGCCTGCTCGGCTATTTTTTGCGCATTTTTTACCTTGGCTAAGAGGCGTTCCTCCTCCTCTTTGCGTTTTTTATCGATTTCTTTCGCTAATTCAGCATAAGCCTCCTCGCGTTTTTTCGCCAATTCCGCATTCAGCTCATCAACTGCTTTATCAAACTCTTTCTTATTTTTAACCTTAGGAATTTCCGGCAAATCTGCTTTGACAAAGGTCGTCACCTCGGGAGCCTCATTCTCATTTTTCTTAAAATCCCTATCCGCACAATGATACGCCCGCAAAGTTTCGATAATCTCTAAAGTTTTTTCGCGATCAACGACAATTTTATCTTTCTGCAAAGGTGCAGATTTGCACGAATGCAGGTAGTCTTCAAATAATAATAATTCATGGCAAACTTTTTTACTAAAGCTATTTTGAGCCATTTCGACACCTCCAGCAAAATTCTAGTCATTATTTATATAATACTACATCTTTCAAATTTATGAAAGGGCTTTTGCCGATTTTTCGCAAATTTTTTCATAATAACTTTTTAAGCACATCTTTCAGCCAGACGGCATATATATGTAATAACCATTTTTGCCAAGTAATATTTCTAACTAACACCCATAATAACACCCAAAGGAGGGTTTGCCCTTGTCCAGTAAAATTCGCTTTCTGCAAGCTGCCTCGAATACTATGGATGCTTGGTGTAGCAATCGCCCACTATGGAAAAACTGCTTGCCTAATAGCTGTAGCCAATACTACGATATCGACTATGGTAGCCACAGTATCCTCATCTGCAATTCCGGCTCCACCTACCCCAGCTATAATTCCTACGCCTATTTTCCAGAAAACAGCTTTAACACCTTAGTCGCCTCCGGTAAGCAAAATATCAGCCTCTTTGTCACTCCGGACGGTATCTATATCCCCTCGGAAACCAACAAAGCCTATATCCGCTTTATTAATCTCGCCTACGATGAACCCTGCTTAGATTTTCGCTTTACTGATGGCATATTAGCCATCGCGCGCAATATCCAATACCAAGAAATCACCAACTACTATCCTTTAAGCTCCGGCAGCTACAGTCTAACTGCCTATCGCTGTGGGAGCAATTATCCATTGCTCAATGTCCCTGCGCTCACTCTAAAAGCCGACTATAGCTATACCTTTTACATCACCGGCTCGCTTTACAATAGCCCCACTTACAATTATCTGTTGTGCCCTGATGCAATCACCACCAAGCCCACCTGCCATCATTCCTCCAAACATCCGCTCAATTCCTGCTACAAAGACTCCTATTGTACGGATAATTACTACACCGACAGCTACTATTACTAATAAAAAACTGTTTGGCAAATCTGCCAAACAGTTTTTTATCTATCAGCGCGGAATTACCAAGACATTTTCTTTATTAAAACCGCTGGCACGCTCCAGCATCTCCGCAATAATAATTCCCTCGCTAATAGCCAATTCTTTATCCACCAGCGCACTGATTTGTTCCCCCTCGATAAATACCACCGCCTCATAGCCTTTTAATTTAAGCATACTCTCTGCCTGCTCCATCAAGCTAAACGCCTCACCTATCTCCAGCATTCTTTGTTGAGCTTGCGTGCGCAATTCCCCCTCGGCTAAATCCTGCACCATACTCTTTAGCTCATCATACTCCGCAGTCAATTGCGCATTTCTCTGCCATTTTAACTCGGCGGCTTCCTCCTGCCAATCAGCTACAGATGTGCTTGGTATCTCTTCATTTGCCTGATCATCGCTTTCGTGTAATGCTGTCCGCTCTACCTTATCCTCCTGCGCCACTACCTCGCTATCCAAATTGCTATCGATTTCAGCGTTCTCCGAGACACTCCCCATCACCTGCACCGCATCAGATTGCTGCCAGACATCCAGCTCATCTATCACCCAATACACGCTAAAGCACGCAATTCCTACCAATACGCACACCCACGCTATCCATTTTCTAATCAAGACTATCATTTTACTCCCCCATCTCTCATCACCAGTACTGTCACCCGATACTCCGGTATATCAAAAAGCACCGCCGCTGCTTGAGCCAGCTCACGCTTTACAGCCGCATTTTTCGCTCCCTCCGCCACAATTAATACCCCTGCTATCTCCGGCTCCTTTTCATTTAAAACCAAGGCACTTTGTATACCTGAGCCATTATTATAAAAAACTATAGTTTCCTCGCTCTCCTCACTCCAGCTCTCCTGGGTACTCTGGCGGCGTAATTTTTTATCTGTAGCGTAGCTTAGCTCGGATTTCGTCTTATAATTTATCTCCACCGCTACCTTGCCGGCTCCCTCGACCTCGGACAAAATATCTGCCAATCTATCCGCCATATCAAGCCTGCTTGCTGTCTGTGTCTGCGGAGATACGGTCGTCGTCTGGGGCTCCGCAGATTCAACACTTAAAAGCACAATTCCCAGCAAAGTAAGCCCTACCAGCCAAAAAATATATCGTTTCTGGCTTTGACTAATCTCCGACCATTTAAAATTTCTCACTCCATTTGCACCTCCACCACCTCATCTGCCCAATCATAATAGCTACAGAGCATTTTTTGTAACTTTTGTGGCAATTCCACTGCATTTTGTTCACTTTTCACATACACTCTGACCTTTTCGACATAGCCTACCTCGCCCAATCTCGCCCTATCGGCTAGTTGGATATCAGTTCGGCACTCTAGCACCCCATCAGCCAAGCCTACCAAAGCATTGACCTGCTTTTTTAATTTTTCGGCATATTGGGATAATAATTGCGCCGTATTATCCTCCACCGTATCTGCCCCACCTACCATGATGCTCTCCCTATCTTGCGCTAAATTTTCCGTCAAAATCCAGCTATCCAGCCAACTATCCTGCTTTACCAAGCTCACCAGAGGATTTAAAATCGTCACAATAATAAAAAGCCCCATCACCATACGGATAAATGGCTGCATTTTACCATTCGGCAAAAGCAAATCCATAATCGTCGTCAAAAAAACTATCACTATGACATTTACCAATAACTCTCTCATCATTCTCCCCTCGATATTTCCACTACTATCTCACAGCATTAGCACCAGCTGTGAAATACCGACTAAAATCGCCATGCTCAAAAAGCACATCACCCCTACTACCATCATCGCCGCAAATAGCAAAATCACACATTCCCCACTGCTACTTAAAAGCTCCCCCAGCATTTCCTCTCCTAGAGGCTCTATCACAGCGGCAGTTAATTTAAGCAACCACCCCAACAGCAAAATTTTGACCGCCGGCAGAAAAACCAGCATTATCACAATAAAAAGCCCCATAATTCCCAGCACATTTTTTACTAATACTGCCCCGCCTACAGTTATTTGAGTGGCATTGACCAAAATATCGCCAACTATCGGGATACTACCGGCGGCATATTTTAGCCCCCGTACCGCAAGCGTATCCACCAATGCCGATGAAACTCCGCTCAAGCTCATAATCAAAATTAACAAGCTGTTTATCCCACTAAAGACCGCAAAAAGCACTCTTTTCAAGAGCTTTTGCAGCTTAGAAAGCCTATATTTCTCACTCATCGCATTGACAATAGCTAAAATTAAACAAAAATATATCCCCGGGAGCAAGAGTTTTTTCGTAAAATTGCCAATAATATTCACCAGCAAAAACAGCATCGGCTCCAACAATCCTGCTGTAGTCACTCCGCCCGAAGCAACTAAAAGCACTAATTGCACCGGCAAAACCGCATCCATAAAGCTAATCAGCCTATCAGTCGTCGTATTTGCCATTAGCCATAGCTCCTGCGCCTCCTCCATAACCAAAAGTGTGGTAAGAAAAAACATCACCAACTGCGCCATTTGCCCGATACTTTGCCCAAATGCCTGCTGTAAATTGCCTAAAATAGCTGAAAATACCGCCAAAAACAGCATTTTACCGACAAACGCAAAATTTTTATCTATTTCCAAGCGGACATACCCCACCAATCCCTGCCAGACATCAGCTATGCTCAATTCCTGCTCACCCTGCCACAGCTTAGAAAAATAATCCCAGCCGAAAAACTGCGCATATTGAGCATCGATCTCCTCTAATATTTCCTCTACTAAGCCGGTATCTACCACACCTTGCGCACCATATCCCAAATTAGACCACATCGCCAAAAACCAGACCGCCATTATCCCTATGCCAAATAGCTTTCTCATCAAATCCGCCCCTAAGCCACCAGCTCCAAAATACCCTGCAAAATCGCACTTAAAATCGGCAGCATCAAAGACAAAATAATAATTTTTGCCGCCAATTCTATCTTGCTCGCTACCGCAGTACTACCACTATCACGACATATCTGAGCCGCAAACTCACCTAAATAAGCAATACCTATCACCTTAAAAATAACTGCCAAATACACCGTATTTAATCCTGCGCGATTGCTCATCTCCCGAAAAGTATTTAAAATTAACACCAACTGCTCAAACACCTGCATAAAAATAATGACTCCAAAAGCCACAGGTAACAAAATCGCACTCGGCGCATGATATTCCTTTAAAAGCACACTAAAAGTCACCGTAATTAACCCCAAAGCCGCTATCTGTAAAATACTCATCTCTGTCCCTCGCTAATATAGTGCAAAAACACTACGCACATATTCAAATAATTGCGCCAGCATCTCCACCACCATAAACAGCACTATCGTTAATCCGGCTAAAGCCACCATTGCCGCCAGATCCTCCTTGCCCAAGGACTTTAACACACTATTTAAAACTGCGGTCAAAATCCCTATCCCTGCAATCTTAAAAATTATGCCGATTTCCACCCTCATTCCTCCTTTAAAGCAATATCACTACCAATGCCAAACCGCAGGATACCCCCAAATATCGATATATCTTTACTTTAGCCGTTTTTTCCCGACGCGCCTCCAGCAAAGCCTGCTCTAAATTTTCCTCTAAAAAAGCAAAATTTTTATTTTGCTGTGCCAAATCGCTTTTCCCCAATACTGCCCCAAAACGCCGTAAAAAATCCGCATCTTCACGCCCAAGACAGCTATCCGGCAAATATTTATCCAATGCCTCCTGCCACGCCCTATCCGCAGACTGATGGGCAATTATCCCTATAGCGCAATTGCTGAAAACCGCCGCTACCTTGCCATCGAGCCTCTCCGCGGCTAATTTCAGCACCTCCGCCAGCGGTAGCAAACGATAATTTATCTCCATCTCGCACCATCTGATAGCCTGCCGCCAATCCTCTAACTCCTTTATCCGACCATTATAGCGCGCCGCATAAATCCACCCGGCACTCCCCATAGCTACAATGATTAATAAAGCGCCTATTAGTCGCATTATCTCACCCTCTCGTAGGACTCATTTTGCCATTTATATATCTCCCCGATATGCCCTACACCCTGCTTTTTGCTCAAAATAATAATAGTCTGAAACAAATGCTTATCCAAAATTCTTTCCATCTATACCCTATTGGTGATATCTGCCAAACTTCTACCATGCATAGTCGCAATCACCGCAATTCCACAAGCCAATGCTTCCTCCAAAGCCACGATATCCTCCATCGCACCCAGCTCA
Source organism: uncultured Peptococcaceae bacterium (assembly GCA_964439335.1). GTDB lineage: Bacteria > Bacillota > Peptococcia > Peptococcales > Peptococcaceae > QAKL01. Next base: position 7,869 of record CAYTOM010000021.1, read on the forward strand.
TCCATCGCCAAAACCTCCGGTGCCATCGAGCGAATCAGCATTCGTATGCCTGGAGATTTAGGACAGCCATCGAGGACATCGCTCCTCTTGCCAATATTCAAATTACACTCACCCTCATACATCCCTGCTAATTCACTGCGCTCATCTACCACTGCGACCTGATACGCCCGATTTATCTCATCACCATCGCTCAAATTGCGAATTACCTCGCGCAAGACGGTAGTTTTACCTACTCCAGGTGCCCCTAAAATCAAAGTATTATCCACCCCATTTGCCGATCTGATATAGGGCATCAAAGCACTCTCCACCCCATAAACATTGCGCGCAAAACGAATATTTAACGCATTAATATCCTTTAAAGCACGCACCTCACCTTTATGGAGCATAGCCCTGCCGGCTAATCCTACCCGATGCCCTCCGGCTAAAGTAATAAACCCCCGACGGTATTCCTCTTCCCACGCATATAGCGACGATTTATTAACCCTCTCCAAAATATCCTCCATTTCATCTTTCGCCACTATAGGCTCTACAATATACTCCCTATCCCACCTGCGCCCGATAATTGCTTGTCCACGCCGTACACGCAATTCCTCTAAAAAATCTATCCCATCTATCATGAGCAAAATACTCTCGGCTCGTTCAGCTGAAAATAAATTTCTCACTACCTGAGCAATATTCGATTCCCTAGCTTCCGCTAAGGGCTTAAAATTAGGCGTTTTCATAAAATTTATCCGTATCATCCGATCTCCTCCTTGTCCACATATCTATATGTATGCCACAAATCACAAAGTAGAACCACATCACACAATTTGTCCCACTTTGCGCATAAAAAATGACCTCTGAAAAAATTCAGAGGTCAAAACCATTTTAATTCATAATCGTAATGCTTTTATCAGTATCATCATAGTTGACACTTAAACCAAATGCTTCACTAACTGCCCTTAACGGAATTACTGTACGGTCATTTTTGATAACAGCCGGAGTATCTAAGGCTTTATTCACCCCATTGACCTCCATTGTACTCTCGCCGATACGCATCTGAATCAGATTATCGTCTAAAATCAAGCTAACTCGCTGCTCCTCACCATTCCAGACGACCTCACCGCCCAAAGCCTCGGTGATAAATCTAATCGGCACCATCGTGCGCCCACTTTCCGTCACAAAAGGCGCGATATCCATACTGTAAGCCGTACCATCAGTCAAAATTTGATTGCTGTTTAAATAAAGCTGTACATTAACCAAATCCCCACTTGCACCACTTAGGCGCAAATTGCGCAAATAAATACTGCGATTTTCGGTCGTAGCGCGGTTTTCATCAGCATTTTCGACGACATAAATTCGCCATAAATACATCTCATCAGTGATACCCTCGCCGCTTAAATCCAGCTCAACACTCTTCCAACCATTCCAGTCAATACTTTGGGCTAAAGTATACCGATGCACAGCACCGGCACTATCGCGCAGCTCCACACGAAGCCACTCATTATTTGCCGCACCATAGACATCAATAGCCAATTTTTTCGTATTAGCGGCAATAGCCAGCTTATTATCCGCAAATACCGCATACGAAGCTGCGGTTTCCTTGGTATTGCTGAAATTATAATTCAGTTTAAGCACCTGCTTTTCACTATTTGCCGGATCAGCCGCCAATTCTACACTGCCTACAGTCTCAACGGGAGATACCTTAGAAGAAATCCCCTCTAAAGAATCCAAAGCATACTGCTTGGTCGCTGAATCTATTTTTAAAGTTTTTTCCGCGGTAATCCCCGAAAAATCAGCCTTAATTGTAACTGTACCTGCCGGAGCAGTCACTGTAAGCAAGCCATCTGCGGAAATATTACCGCCCTCGACGCTTAAACTCAATAATCCGGGCGAAATACTCTTTTGACTACCATCTTTTAAAACAGCTATCGCACTTAGCTGAGCTGTCGCTCCGCTTAGCACATTTTCCTTATCAAAAGTTAATTCCAGCTTATCTACTGCTTCCGCCCCTAAAATTTGGACATACAATTTACCGGTTATACCACCGATAGCTACAGTCACATCGGTATATCCGGCGCTTTGTGCCGTAAAAGTATTACCCTGCCACGAGCCCAGCTCTGCGGTATCCGTAAAGCTAACCCCACCGGCATCAACACTCAAAGGATTATAATACTCGTCCCACGCTGTCACTTGATAATTAGCACTTTCGCCGATAAAAAGTTTTTGCGTACCATTTACCCCTACTCCGGCTAAACTGCCCACCGGTGCCAGTGAATAAAGCGCCAATCCCTCAACTACCTTGCGCTCACTGCCATTATTTTCGGGATTTATCACTCTTTTCGCACTCATTGTACCTAAATCACGCACCGTCATCGCCGTAGAGCCACCGCCATCTAAATTGACAGCCTTATAGCAACCGATATACTGCATAAAATTAGCTAAATCCGTCAAGGATAATCCCACGCTTTCGCCGGTGCGCCCCTCAGCTGAGACGATATAGACCTTGCTATTATCCGCTGAAATACCTACCGCTGTCCTGGCTCTCACGCCACCTAACGACGATAAATCCTTGGTATATGGCACTACTTGACCATTATCCACCAGCAAAG
>CAYTOM010000022.1:0-10236 GCA_964439335.1 uncultured Peptococcaceae bacterium
CTCGGGATCCTCGGAAGCAAAATCAGTGTAAAAAATGTAAATGTCGTCACCATTAGTCACTAATTTATAATCGCTAATACTCCCGGTGGCGTTTTCATTAGCTTGGAAACCAGCCCGCTCGGCTTTAAATATGCCTTTATGCGCTAAATCATAGAAACTGCCGTTATAATCCTCATCCGACATTTTCAAACTAGCGGCATCTTTTTGATACCAATTTTGCTCATTCTCTTGAGCATCACGATAAATATCGCCTACAGCATCATTGTGGAAAAATGCTTGCAAAATATCCGTAACATTGAGCAAATTGAAAAGATAACCGTTTTCCAACCAGCTCAAATAACTAATGCCGTCTAATTCGGTCAATTTAGGATTGGCTTGGTTGATATAATCGTCCGTCAAGGCTAGGGGGTAATACTCGTGGTTGGTGGTTAAATTGGTGATGGATAAAAATAATTCTCGATCCTCATTAGTATTGAGATTCAAATCCTCATCGACCGTATAGGTAGCCAGCATATATTTCTCGCCCTCTACCTCGGTGATGATGCACTGATAATCTAAAACTAAGGGGTCGTTGAGTTTAGGATGTCTGATCGTGATATAGCTTTCCTGACCGTCATTTTGCAAATTTTTATGCGCCAGATCATAGCAGACATAGCTCATCGTCGAATAAGTATTGGTAAAATCCAATAATTGGTCAGTAGTCGTCACATTGCTGATATCACGCTTCATATAGCTGCAATACAATGTATCATCGACTACATTTAGTTGCGGAGCAAAATTGAAAAACTCATCTTTGACCAGAGTTATCTCCTCACTCCACGCGCCGTTATCATAAATTGCCAAAGCGATCCCCAGGGAATTAAGCTGCTCAATAATGCTACTCTCACTATTCGCAATGCCATCGGCATCGACCCAAGCTACGATTACCTTGCCGTCTTGTTTTAAAACAGTCGGCTTCGCATCAAAAGTACCATCATCAGCTACGATTTGTGGGATAGACCATTTGCCATCTTGGCAAATAGACCAGTACAAGGCTCGCTTGCTTAATTTATCGCTATGGTCACGACTGCCGATAAAAAATATCATTTTGTCGCCATTATCCAACGAAATAATCTGCGGTGCCGTCCGCTCGCCTGCATCGTCTAATAATACAGTGCGTCTGACCTCTGCCAAGGTAGCTTTGATTAAATCATTACCTCCGAAATCAGTCATATCGCTAGTACCTGATTGATAATTTTGGAAAGCCAGCTCGGATTGGCTATCCTCCGAATCAATCATCTGCCGCTCGGCAAACAAAGTACCATTTGCCGCACTGAACGCTCCGCCAAAGAAATTAAAGTCGGTCTTTTTCTCATAGGTACCATAGCCAATTGTGCCGGTAAGCAGTGTCAGCTCGATACGCCCGACTAACACATCGGCATAAATACTACCGGAGCCGGAGATTAAAACACCATAATTATCAGGATTAGACAGAGGGACATTATACTGGAGTTTAAAGGTCACCGCACCACCGGCACCTAAGACATTACACATTCCGGCGCCGACAGAGCCTTTGAGCTGAAATGCCAGAGTCATATTAGCCGATGTTTCGCTGAGACGATCGGCGATATTGCCGGAGTATGCCTCAAATGCCGCCGCAGTAAGCGCATTGACCCCTGCCGGGTAATACACTGTCAAATCTCCCTGCATAAAACCGGTGATATTCAGATACATCGGCACGCCGTAAAAGACAAAGTACGCTGATTTGGAGTAATTCACACTACCGCCTGCCGATACTGAGCCTGAGCAAAAGACATATTCTCCGGTCGTAGCCTCGCCGGTAGTTTCATCGATCGCTCCCGGGACATAGGCAAAATCAAAAGCGAGCAAAAAGAGGACATCGACCTTCATGATAGTCGCATCACTATAACCGGCTACGGCATTTTTAGCCTGCTTACCAGCCTCATTAATTCTATCAAGCTGATCTTGGGCTATTTGTATCTGCCCATCAACTGTATCTAATTCATCGAATATATCATCATTGACATAGTCTTGTAATTCCGTAAATATATAGCCGGCATAGGCTTTGGTCTCACTAACTTGCTTGCCTTGTTCCTCAGCCTGTTTCTTTAAATCATAGGCATTTTGAGATAAAGCCTGCAATTGATCGTATTTCTCCAGCTTATCGGCGGTAGAGGGGGTAGTAGTCGCATAGCAGAGAGCATCGATATTGACCGACAGAGTATAGCCGGTATTATTGCCCCAGTCGGTACGAGTAAAGGATAGCAGTCCTGAGCTGGAGCTGGCATTAGATGCGCCTAAAAGTGGGATATCAACGGTTTTGGTTTTGGTAGTATCATAGCTTTGGGGCATGACCAAAGCATTTTGTGTCTTAAAGACATAGCCGGTCTCGACCGCAGGATAATAATGCTCATACACCTCGCCATCGACTGTAGTTTCGGTAATCAAGCGCACGCGAATATGGTCGCCATTATGCAGATTTTCTGTCATATGGGGGATAGAGAGCGTAAAGACGCCGGATTTATCAGTAGCCGGCACCACATAGACAGACTCGCTACCATTTTCGCCATTAACCGCATTCACCGTATAGACGGTAAATTCTGCTTTTGTGACATTATGCTCCATATCATTTACTACCGCGGTGATATTAATCGTATCATCGTAAATTTCAATAGAGTTGCTCGTATTGTCGGCTTTATTGTCATTTACGACTTTGTTGTAGCTATACATCAAATTAGCTACATAGGGAGCATCATTGGGATAGGACAAATAAACATTGCCGATATTTAAGCTCTCGCCATTTCCCAAAGTCACCTTGACTATTTGCGTATCAGCACCGTTGCTGATGAGCATCGGGAGGACATCACCGCTTTTGCCATGAATACCACTCAAAGTAAAGTTGCCATTATTATCAGAGGTCGTGCTGACAGCCTCAATGAAATTAGTATTTGCCGTACCTGCTGCCAAAGACACCGTATAGCCGCTGATGCCTAAATGCTTAGTCTCCGTAGCAGTAGAAACGATAGGCAAATAATTAGACAGCAATCTACCGCTAATAGTATATTCCTGCAAAGTGCTGACATCCTCGTAGGTCAAAGTCAACACATTATCCAAGGCTGTTTGTTTGGCTGTGTAGTATAAAGTCTGTGTGGAGTATTTATTGCCTTGGGAATCGGTAATCACCGGATAATAGGTGATGGCTCCGGTGGTGTATGGACGGAAATTAATAGCGTAAACTTGACCTACCTTAGGAGCCATTTGGCTAGTGGCATCAGCGCCATCATTTAAGCGCAGGATATATTTACCACTTAAATCTGTTTCCGCAAGCAAACTATCCTCGACTAATCCTTGATAATCCACACCGAGGATTTTATCAGCGACTCCGCCACTGCAAACTATTTGAATACAGTTCGTATTTTCGACTAATAAAGGGCGGATATAATAGCCGTTTACTGCATTTTTCGGCTCCAGCTTGAGATACTCCGTACTGGTGATACTATCCCAAGTCGTCCCTTTATCGGTCGACACTTGATAGCCTTCGACATGATAGCCACCTAGATTGCAACTAGCATCTAAATGCAGGACATCACCGGCGTGGTAGGTATAATTGCCGATATTTTTCAGCGCATTATCGTTAAAATAGCCTGCTTGAGTAGCATTTGCCTCTGTAGCGGTGATACTCGGCGCTAACACCGTAATCGGCATCTCGATATACTTAAACTGCGGAGTAAAGGTCAATTTTTGATAGTAGCCCTTGCCATCGCTAAAGACTTCCTTTTGCAAAGAATCTATCCAATCGATAAAATACCCATCAGCGGGGACAGTTTCCAGGCTTTGCTGGATTTTGTTGATTTCTTTATTGACCGAATCTGTATCATATTTGACAAAATCATCACCGTCTGAGGTCGTGGATTGCAGATACGAAATAAAATCCTCCGGATACTTCTTGGTGACAATCTTGCCCTCACCGGCACCTATCGTTATGGTATAGCCGGTCAAAGTACCGAATTTCTCGTTCATGCCATTGATGAGCGAGGTGTCTAAATTAAAAACGATATTAGATTTATTGGTATCAGTATTGGCGAAAATATAGCGCGAGCCGGTATTGGCAGTCACTGCTCCGCATTTGATCGTAGCCTGTGCCGGCACTGCACTAATCGTGCTACCGGTACCGGTCTGATACTGCATTTTAGACGGCTCATTAACACTGATCTCGTATTTTTTATACAGACAAGCGACACCGTAAAACCGCATATAGCATTTCGGAGTTTTATTACCTTCCTGGTCTACCGAATTGACCGAGACATGAAATTTGCGGTTATACTGGGTGCTTTGGATATTTTTCAATACCAAGGCAGCATTATTCTGCGTGCGGTCAAATTTACCGTATGCCCACGAGCTGGGCACGCCTAAAGCTGACGAATTAATATTAAACGCCTGCCCACCATAGGTAGAGGAGGTCGATTCCCAATCAGGCGCTACTAATTGAAAATAAACACCCGGCATCGAATTATATTTCGCACTGGTCCATACCTGCCCTTTATCCCATGTCCGCAGCGAATAATACTCTATCTTGCCATATGCTTGATGCTGTGCTAATGCATTATCATCGTCATCTGTATCGATATATTCGCTTTTTAAAGTACCTAAAGAGCTGGGCTTGTCCCCACTGGAATAACTATCCGCACCATATTTAAAAAGTCCGCCTCTATCTAATGGCAACGAAAAATAATAAATACCCGCCTCAATCGCAGGGTCATAGCTATTGTCCATAATCTTGCCACTAGCTGCTCCGGGCGTATACTCTACAGTATAGCTTTTCCCATTGACCGTAATCGCAAACGATGCCGTCGCAGATGATGCCACATTTGCAGTGCGTAAATTGCTATAGGCAAGCGGCTCATTATCAGCTGATGTCGGGATAATATTAATCGTAGTCTTGGGATATTTACCCTCCTCGCAAGCGGTCAGCTCAGTCAGCAATAGAGAAAAACTCCCCTCCCCACAAACCGACAGCGTGATATCCTTTTCCATCTCATAGGGAGCAAAGGACACTAACTCATTGACCTCTTCATAATTTTCACCGGCTTTCGCGGTATCCTCGCTTGAAAGCAAGCGCATATCAATTAGCGAATAATCCGCCCCCGTACGCTTTATTTTGACCGTGACTGTGCCATCAGTCGCATTATAGCTACTTCTAGCAAAGGACACCTGAGAATGCACCGCCGGCTCATCATCGATAATTGCTACCGACAAAGACGCCACCTGATAAATATCTGCTCCGACGGCATTAGACAATCTGAGATTAAAAGTCTCCGTACCCTCGGATTTATTATCATCTTTGATTCGAAAAGCTATCGTCTTTTCACTCTCACCGGGAGCAAAACTCAGCAGTGTAGTACTGGAATAGCCTATTTGCTCTAACGCTTGGGGAATTAATTCCTGCACGATAGCATCTAGTGCCTCCGGAGATTCGGTTTCGTACAAATCACGAGTTTCTTCTCCGGTTTGCTCCTCTTTTAACAAAGCTAAGGCACTTTTCGTAGAAATAGCCGCCGTAACTCCGTCCTCTGAAGTATCTACCGAAATATAGGTATCATCAGTCGTGTCCTCCTCAGCTGTTTCTTCCTCGCCGATGAGATAATACTCGCCATCTGCCGGATTTGCTTGGGCTTCATAGCTATCCAAATCACCTAAATATTTCTCTAAAACAGTCTTGCCATCACCGATTTTTTCGGTATTAGGCAGCATGAGGACATAGTCTTTGCCGTAGGTAGCGCTCAAATCAGTCGTATGCAGCTCGACTGTAGCCTCATTTTGCAAATCACCCTCACGATAAATGACGACATGATAGACACTGTCCGCCTCATCTACCGTCGCAGCTGCCGTGCCAAAGTATAAATAATTTCCCTCCTGGACATCGCTCAGCCGCGCACTATCTAAAACTATCGGCTCTAAAACCTCGCTTGCCATCGCCGCCGTAGATTCAAACACAGTCGAGCCGGCAAGCAAAAATATCAATAGCGCACTTAAAAGCCTGCTCGCTAAAGACCTGTGGGAAAAATCAGCCCTATTCATCACCGCATCTCCTTTCTTAGATATTTATCCGCTTATTTATCTAGCATAAAGCTCCAAAATTCCCTCTAATTTACCCTTTTACAATCCAAAAAGCTCAAGAAAAAGCAGCGTATATCCCAAAATATACCCTGCTTAATTCTCTATTGTACATTTTGAATAAAGCTCATCAAGACCGCCGCTACCTGCGCTCTGGTAGCCGAATCCTGCGGAGCCAACTGACCATTACCATAGCCACTCATGATATGCGCATTAACAGCCCATTGCATCGAGGAACGGGCATAATCCGAAATATCCTCATAATCAGCATATTCACGCACTGCCATGCCGCCTTGGGTAGTATCATAGCCTTTATACTGCGCATAACGATACAGCACCGACGCCAACTGCTCGCGAGTAACATTATCATTAGCTCCAAAAAGGTCGTTGCCATAGCCGGAAACTATCCCATTTTCCGCTGCCCAATAAATACCGTCCGCATACCATTCATCACTGCTGACATCGCTAAAAGATTTTTCCGTCGTATATGCCGGATTATTCTCCAAACGATACAATACTGTCGCTAGCATACCTCTGGTCATCGCTTCATCAGGCGAAAAATGATTCATACCGGTACCGTCATAAATACCGCGCGCCGACACAAAATCCACTGCCTGGATTGCCCAATGATTGACATCGTGGACATCGCTAAAATATTTATTATTGACGACAATTTTGATAGTTGCACTGCTAGCTAAATCAAGGACGACGCCTTTCTCCGAAATAGCTGTAGTTTTAATATACTCCTCACTACCGTCCTCATTTACTCTAACGGCGACTGTCCCATAGGTCACATTTTCCACCGGAATTTCGACCTTGGCTCCACCATCAGGCAGAGTGATATTAATTTCTACCGCTTCATCTGAATTATTTACAGCTTTGACGGGGGGAATATTAAAAGAAACGATTTCTCCTGCCTTTACTGCCGATAGTGGGACATCAACGGCGATTTTAGTGAGTTCACCGACATTAACCTCTGCCTGCTCTGCTGCCAAAGCCGCCACCGGAGATGCACTCACAGCCAGCGAGCCTGCCAATATTATACTAAGTACCTGTTTTTTCATATACTTTCCTCCTCAAAAAATAATTGCGTATTACCTTAATAGCTCTATTTTATTTTACTCAGCGTAACAAAAGCGTAACATTTTTGCCCTAAAATGCTTTGTGAAGAAAATTTTACAAAAGCACTTTAATGAGATTTCAGCATCCAATATAGCTGCGAATTTCGCCCCTCTGCCCAAGAATACTCGCGCAAATATTCGCCGTCGTACTTTTGTGCGGCTTGCTTATCACCGGCTAAAATACGATACAAATCACAATCCACCCGGTCTACTCGGAGATAGCGGCGATTTTCCTTAGAGTCTAAAATATGCCCGGCACCTGCCTCCTCCAAAGCACTTTTGAGTCGCTTATAAGTCATTCTGAGCAGCGACTGCGCTCCGGCATCATTATCCCTCTCCGGCCAGAGATAAGCAATACCCTCGCCTGCCGTAAAGCCTCGCTCGCCACAATCCACCAGCAACGCCAGCATTTCTCTGGGCTTTGCCCCGGAGATGTGTAGCGGCACACCATTAATTGTCACCGCCAAAGTAGGAATAGTTTGAATCACCACTTGCTGTGAGGGCAATGGACTATAGGTGCATTTAGCCAGCTCTTTATGAATATCCGCCGCTGTATAAGGCTTTAACAGATAGCCGGTCGCATTGACACCCCACGCCTCCAGCGCATATCTGCTATAGGCAGTCACAAAAATCACGCGAATATCGCTATCGTGCGCTTTTAACATCTTAGCTAATTCCAAACCATGAATACCCGGCATCTCCATATCCAAAAATGCCACATCAACGGTATTTTTTTCAGCATATGCTAAAGCCTCCTCACCGCTTTGAAAGGTATCGAGCGTATTGATCTCCGGAAAATTGAGCGTAGTCAAGCGAAAATTGTCAATAGCCGGCTTTTCATCATCGACATAAATTATATGCATATTTCAGACCCCTTTTTAGGAATAGTAATCGTCACCGTAGTCCCTACCCCTACAGTGCTGGCAATATCTAGTGTACCATGCGCGAGATGATGCAAACGATAGCAAATATTTTTTAGCCCTACCGAGGTTTCTTTCTCTAACTCCGCCATCTCAAAGCCCACACCATCATCGGCAATCGAAATTTTAATATTTTCTCCCTCTGCCCAAGTGCTCAGGATAATCGTCCCACCGCCGGTTTTTTTCGTCAAGCCATGCTTGATTGCGTTTTCCACGATTGGCTGCAAAATTAACGGCGGCAGCAAAAACTGATCAAACTTGATATCCGTATAAAATTCAATATGATCCCCAAATCGGACCTGCTCCAAAACTACATAATCCTCCAAGCGTGCCAGCTCGGTAGTAAACAAAATAGGATTATCGTCCTCCATGATGTCGATATTATTACGCAGATAGCGCGCAAAGCGTACCACTGTCTCATCAGCTTTTTCCGGGTCATATTTACACATACCGCTGATTGCATTTAAAATATTAAACACAAAATGCGATCTGATCTGGCTCATCATCGTCGTAATGCGGCTCAAAGTCAGCTGAGTTTCCTTTTCCTCCAAAATTTGTTTTTGCTTCATATACGAAAGAAACATCTGGATACCCTCGATAAACACATAGCACAAAATCGTGATTAGCACAAATAATAATCCCGAGGAGCTACCTTTGGTATAATAAACCACCATATCTAAAAGCGCACCGACCCCCAAAATCCAGACATAGCTACGCTGCTTGGTGGAGGGGGGATTTTGGCTCAATCTACGCCAAGAGACCACACTGCTCACAATCAGCACCAGCGAGCTGATAGCGATCATCAGATGCGTAATTTTGAGCATTTCGCGCAAATCCATAATGCCTAAAATCTGGAGTATTAACTGCACAATAAGAATTATCCCACAAATGACACACCATTCATTCAGCATACGATTGCTCAGCTTATTATCCGACAGCTGTACCGATTTAATCAGCGGCATAATACAGCTCATCAGCATCGTCAGCGAAATATAATAAATGAGCGTCGTTTTACTGCGTAAAATTAGCGGTGCAAATCCCGTCTGCGTAAAATTCCACAGACCTAACGAAATAGCCAACAGCGCCAGAGCATAAAAACCACTGCCCTCGGCTTTCTTGCGCGAGACATATATCGCCGCACAAAGGAGCAAAAGACCGGCAAAAATATCAATCATACTTAAAAGCATCTCCGGCAGAGATTGCACCAGTTGATTGGTATAAACGGTTAATTTTGAGCCAACAATAAACTGAATACTTTGGGTATAATAATTATCATACACCGGTGTCAAAGTAACCAGCACTTCTTTTCCGGCGTCCTCCCGATAAAGCGGAATCATCGCCCAATTGACCCCCGGAGTACGCACGATAGATAATTCAGGCGAGGTATGAAGCGTATAAACCAGCTCATCAGCAAAATACACGCACGCCTCCTGATGACTGAATTTAAAAATCAAGGTCGAATCATGCTCTATCTGCTCATCCAGCGTAAAACGAAACTGCCTAACTAATCCAATCGGTGCAGATTCATCTGCGATTTCCTCATAAACGACATTATCTATGACCATATAATCAGTCATTTCCCGAGATTGGGTAATCGTCGTATTCGGCATAAAAATCAAAAACAAAAGCAAAACCGCTACCAAAATATCCATAGCAATAAAAAGCGCAATTTGTATTTTATTATATCTTTTTTCTGTCATCATCTAAACCTCTGCTTTAAGGATTAATATACTTAAATTATACCACAAAAGCGTAACACGAGCGTAACAAAAAAGAGAAGAGTGAAAAATCCACTCTTCTCCGATTTAACTAACATATTAAATCAACCAATACCGCCGGCAGTCACTGCACCCAAAATAAGCACCGCAATAGTTAATCCGCAGAATAACACCTTGCCAATCGGCGCTAAATATTTGCCCAATTGACGCTTAGCACCTTTATTGATCTCTGTTTTGGCAAATTCACTACCGCAAATCCAGAAAAACATCACTGCCGCAAACAAAGCACCGATCGGGCAGAGATAAATCGAGCACACATCCATCCATTCCGAAACAATATTCGTAATATTGATAGCCACCACT